>NZ_JACJEM010000030.1:0-54315 GCF_014164085.1 Pseudoalteromonas sp. SG45-5
TCTAGGGACGATTAACTCTTTGTTGCTCGGTTTTTACTTAGCCCACTAGGTTACAAACCTCGCGCCGCGATTTAATCGCCCCTAGATTGAACAAATTTCAATCCACAAAGATCAACACGCCCTAACATTAAGTTACAGATACAAAAATGCCGCTTATATAAAGCGGCATTTTTAATACTCTTAAATTAACGTGCGCTAACGATTGCTGAAAGCTCTTTTTTGTCGCCATCGCTTAAAAATGCAATTTCTAACGCATTTTTTTGAGCTTTTTCCATATCAGCTTGAGATAAGCCAGCTTTAGGTGCTGCAACGGTATATTCATACCCAATTTCAATACCTTCAACCGCAGGATCATCGGTATTAATACACGCTAAAATACCATGTTCTAAAAACTGTTTAAGTGGGTGTTTAGCTAAATCGTTTACTGTGCTGGTTTGAATATTACTTGTTAAGCACGACTCAATACCAATACGGTTATCGCGTAAATAATCCATTAGTTTTGGATCTTCAATTGCTTTAACACCATGCCCTATTCTACTCGCACCTAGCTCATTAATTGCTTGCCAAATACTTGGAGCACCGAGCGCCTCACCCGCATGAATAGTCGATGCTAAATACGCATTTCGTACTTGCTTAAAGTGCTCTAAAAATAGCTCACCCGGAAAACCAATTTCGTCACCGGCTAAATCAACAGCAACTAAATCATTTTTAAATGCAAGTAGTGCATCAAGCTCTTTTTGACACGTTTTCACGCCATAAGTACGCGATAAAATACCAATCAAGTTAGCTTTTATATTCACGCCCTTTGTTGCTGATTTAATACCATCAACAACCGCCTCTACAACTCCTTCAGGATGTAAGCCTTGGCTTTGCGCCATATAATAAGGACTAAATCGAAGCTCTACGTAATCAAGGCCTTGTGCTTGTGCATCTTCAATGTTCTCAATCGCGATACGTCTGCATGCATCATAATCGCCAAGTACAGTAACGCCCCAATCTAATTTTTGTAAAAAAGCCATAAGATTTGGCTCAGGGTCAATAACTTGAACATGAGGAATGAGTGCCTCAACGGTATCTGCTGGTAGCTCAATATTAAACTGACGACCAAGTTCTAATATGGTTTGCGCACGTACATTACCATCTAAATGACGGTGAATATCTAGCAAAGGTAATTTTCTATTTATCATAATAGCAACCCAGTTTAGTTAAATTTGCGCGCATGATACGCAGATATAGTTATTTTTCAAGTCTATATGGTTTGCGTTAAGTTTAAGCGGTCATATGTCTGCTTTTTATGCAAAAATAACGCAACTTATCGATTAGACAAGTGATGCCCTATGCCCCAAAATTAAAAACCTACCGAGGGCGCCCATGCAGAAATAGCATAACTATTGATAGCAAGAAGAGGGTTACTAAAATATCCAGTAAAGAAGTAAGCACAAGCTAAGCTAGAAATTAATAATAAAAGCTTTTTCACTGCTTGTGCTTCCAAACTACAAAAACACTATGTAGTTGTTTATTGATACAAGACGAGCGCCTTTTCTGCTTGTGCACTGTTTTTATAGCTTAATACTGCTTGCTGGGAGAATTGCTTTTTATTCTCTGGATTTAACGCTTTATCAAACACTCTGGCAGCAAGATCGTAATCACCTTGTGCATTGGCAAGACAAGCAAGCCCTAACAATAATGCATTATTATTGTCATCTTTTTTAAGGCGTTCCTGAATACTTGTTTGCAACTTAATTGCATTGCCATTAGTTGCACCATTTAATATAAAAGCCAGTTGTTCGTGTTGGTCATTGTGCTTAACCATTTTAATTAAATCGCCTTCAACCTCAATAAGTTGACCTGCCGCAGCCATTGTCGCCAAATAAGCTGAGTGTGCGTAGGCTTGTAGCTTTTTAGGAAGTTGTTTATATTTACTCGTAATTTTATCAACTGACTGAGCCGAAAAGTAAGCACTAAAAACACGCGTCCATTGCTCACTTGAAAATACTTTTTGGCGTAGTAATCGTGGTAAAAACTCTTCTAAAGCACTAAAGTGCTGTTGTTGCACTAACACCTCGGTATACAGTTTTAACTCAAGTGCAGTCGCTTTTTTAGATTCAGCACTCACACGCATTTGCGATTCAATCGCACTGCTGTCACCACTTGCCAGCCATAACTTTGCTACTTTTAATTGATGCTCTGGGCTTATTTCAAATAAACGCTCAAGTGCTTTATCTGTTTGATTATTGGCAAGCGCTGCTTTTGCAAGTAAGGCTAAGCGAATATCGTCAAACTTATCTGGTACGCTATTACCCGATAAAGCCTGTTCTATATGCTCATAATCATCATTAATAGCACTCCACAAAGCCTGCTCAATAGCTGCTTGTTTACGCTCTTGACTACGTGCAAAAAAGCCATGTTTAGTGTTGTGATAAATCGATAAAAAATAACGTATTAGCTTGTATGTTAAATATAAAACAATAGCTGTAACTATCGCCATAATACAAAACGAAACGATCGTGCCCTCTATCGTTGTATTGTTAAATGAAATAAGCACGTAGCCTTTTTCATCTAATGCAAACGGGGTAATCGCTATTACAGCAACAATAGCGACAATTAATATAATTAACCCTATCATTGCGCCCACTCCTTAACCTTTTGTGTACTTTGCAGTGTTACTTCTGGATTAAAGTTAAGTTGCTCTTTTTCAAGATTTGATAACGCTTTGAGTACTGACTTAGTTGCATCATCGTCTTGTTTGAAGTATTCAGCCACTAAGCGTTTTGCCTCGCTCAAAGCGTTAAAGAAAATACTTGCCTGCTTACTCATTAGTGCATCTTGTGCTTGGGTGAGGTTAAGTTTAATACGCTGATTAATTAGATGACGTTCTTGATCGGTTAGTAGTGGCTCAATAGAAACGCCCTCATGCTGACGAACAGTGATGAAACTATCAACAATCTTATTCCAGCTATTGCTTAAATTTTGCTGCCAATCACTCACATTATCACTTAAAGCATTTTCGTCAATTACAGCGGCTTCTTGAGGTAAATTAACGGCGTTAAATACCAAGTCATCAATACTGGTTAGCACACTGTTTAACTGTAAATAAATAGCCTCTGTTGCAACAGGTTTAAGGCTATCAAGTGTTTGTATGTCTTGCATAATAGCTTGGCGAACTTCAACTGTACCTGGGCGCTCACTAAGTAATGCGTCTAATCGTTTTAAAACCGCACTAGTGCCTTGGTAATCTTTCTCAGCCCATAACTTAAACTCAGCCATACGTTGTAAGCTGGTTACTTCTTGTGGGTTTAAAGACGAGCTTTGTTGCTGCGCTTTTTGCAAAGCTGCTTTTAGTTCTTGCTGATTTTGAGCTGCACTTTCACTTAGTACTGCGGCAATTTTTTTCTCACTATTAAACAACGCTTGTTGCAAATTAGATTGGGCTGACTTAAGTGCTTGCAGCTCTTGAGTAAGTAACTTATTTTGCTCATTCAAGTCATTAACCGCTAGGTTTTGCGCTTTACCAGCATTTAATTTTTGATAAAACTCGTATCCAACACCAGAGGCGACAATAAGCGAAACAAGCAGCGCAAGCGTTGCCACCTTACTCACTTTTTGTTTATTTTTGTCTGCGGCATTTTTTGCAGTTATTGGCTCTTGCTTAGTTGATTTAGCTGAAGCCGTGCTTGTTGGTGTGTTTTTTTCTGTCGTTATCGACTTTGACTGTTCGCTCATGGTGCTACCTTGCTGATTAATGCAGGCAAACATAGCGTCATCGCTAGCTCCTGCTGCAATATGTATATTAGCCAAGCTTACTTGTTGCTGTTGTAAATAGGCGGCTATGCGCTCGCTGGCAACATAAAACTGACACTGTTGTAACCATTGTTTTTGTGGTGCAGCGAGGGGAGTAAAAATGGCATCGACTGCTGCATTACTTGTTATGACTATACCGTGTACATTATTGCTTTGCCAGTGGTCTGTCCAGCTATTAACTAGCTCACTCACTGGTTCTCGTTTGTATACGACGCAATTATTTAAAAATGCACCACGCTCTTTAAGTACTTTAGCTATATCGGGGCGACCACCTTGCCCTTTAACTAACACTATATTACTGCCATCAACCTCAGCAAGTGACTTTAGCGCCAGCAAACCTTCAGAGTCATACTGCTTAGGTATCGCGGCTCGCACACCAAATGACGCGTATATTGTGTCGGCAGTTTGCTGGCCTACCGCATAAAACTGCGCTTTTGTATTTATATTTGGCTTTAATAGTGCAAGAGCATTAACCGCATCTTGTGAAATAAAAATAATTTTATCTGCATTTATTAACGGACTAAGCTGCGTGTTAGAAGGGGTTAAATAAGCTATTTTTAATACAGGGAATAAAGACGCCTGATAACCCGCTTGCTCAAGCTGCTGGGCAAGGGATACGCCTTTTCCTTCGGGCCGAGTTATCAGAATATGTGGCATTACGCGTCTCGATATACTTCAGCTAAAATTTTATCTGCACCTTGCGCAAGTAATTTTTTAGCAAGCTCAATGCCTAATATTTCTGCGTTATTTATATGACCGGTTACTTCGTCACGTAAAATTTCGCTACCATCAATTGCGCCAACTAAACCGCGTAAATGTACCTGTTCGCCATCAACTAATGCATAAGCACCAATAGGTACTTGGCAACCACCCTCTAAGTGACGATTCATGGCACGTTCTGCATTCACACGAATACGTGTCTGCGTATGCTCAAGTGGGGCAAGTAATGCTTTTGTTACTTCGTCATCGATACGACATTCAATACCTACAGCACCTTGACCATTTGCTGGTAGCGACACTTCTGGCTCAATGTAATCAGCAATACGATCCTCCATTTCTAAACGAATAAGACCAGCAGCCGCTAAAATAATGGCATCGTATTGGCCGTCATCTAATTTAGCTAAACGCGTATTTACATTACCGCGCAAATCACGAATATCTAAATCAGGGCGAAGTGCTTTAATTTGGCACTGACGACGCAAGCTAGAAGTGCCGACAATAGCGCCCTGTGGTAACTCGCTTAAATTAGCAAAATTATTTGATACAAACGCATCACGCGGATCCTCACGCTCACAAATAGTATGCAGTGCTAACCCTTCTGGGAACTCTACGGGTACATCTTTCATAGAATGCACCGCAATATCAGCACGACCATCTAACATGGCTTGTTCAAGCTCTTTAACAAACAAGCCTTTACCGCCAATTTTAGCCAGAGGGGTATCTAATATAATGTCCCCTTGTGTCGACATTGGGACTAATTCAACACGCACATCTGCATGAAAATGCTCTAGTTGTGCTTTTACAAACTCAGCTTGCCAAAGTGCTAAAGCGCTTTTACGAGTTGCGATGCGTACTAATTTTGTTTTTTCTGTCATAAGGGTATCCAATTAATTACTGCGTTTAGCTGTATTTAGTCAGCTAAAATTCTAAATTCTTTTTGGGCAATTAAATTACCTTGTTCGTCAACTACGTCTACACGCCAGTGACCTGCTTGTGCATCCATAATGTTTTTTGTTGAGTACGTTCTATAACGAGTAGATGTGACATTAAGCGAAATTTCTGCCATGACGCTGCCCTCAAAGGTCCATACATGCTTTACCTGCTGGCCTTGTAAGCCTTTTAACTCACTAAAAAATGACAGTGAATCCTCAAACTGGCTCAAGCGAATATCAGCAGCAAATACATTGGTAGGCTCACGCTTACTTACTTTACGCGTCAATACCGCGCGGCTAATTTTATCCGTATCAATTTGTGCGCCCAATGCGACACTTGCAACCTGAGCTGTAGGCGAAAAACCTTCAGTGCCACTCAATGCACCATCATCTTTTTCTAACTCTAAGAGTAAGTTACTCTGATTAGCAGGCTCTGTTGTATTTTGAGCTCCTGCGGTTTCTTGTTGCACTTCATTATCAAGATTTGAGTTTAACTCTGTATTAATGCTTTCGCTTTGATCAGTCACAATTTCGTTGTTAACTAATAAAATCGTATCATTGTTTACAAAATCGACTTCGCTAGGTGTATTACTTGAAATGTTTTTTTGATTTTCATTTTGCAAAGCTAATAACGGTTCAATACTCACCTGTGTTATCTCTTCAGGGATATTTGTTAGTTGCTTAGACTCAACACCTGTTGCTTCATCGCTTGTCTGGCTCGTAGCGCTATTACTAAACCTTAAGAAGTGCTCTTGCTCATTTGGATGCTCACCTTGCTCTGCACTGACAGACGCTGTTAAACCATACACAACAGCTGCAGAGGTCATTAATACCAACATAGCAATACTCACAATACGACGCCAATTCCACTCGTAGCTTACCGTTGGTACGCTCTCTTGTAGTTCGCGTTTAACATTTGCTTTAATAACTATTTTTTGACTCATATTGACCTCAGCGGTTGCAAAATTAACTTAAACGAGCAATTAACCATTGGCGGATAGCTTGCAGTTCTTCTGCGCAAACTTGATGAGCCATTGGGTATTCTTGCCAGCTTACATCCAAGTTATGTGCTGTTAATACTTCAAACGCACTTCTGCCCGCACTATGCGGTACTACGTTATCTTGGCTACCATGCGCCATAAATACATTTAAATCAGTATGCTTTGCTTCGTCAGTAAATTTTTGCGGCACACACATATAAGTAGACAGCGCCATAACACCGCCAAGCTTTTGCTCAAAACGCGGCGCTAAATGTAGCGACACAACCCCCCCTTGAGAAAAGCCAGCTAAAATAATTTTATTAGCCGGTATGCCGTTAGCAATTTCTTGATTGATTAACGCTTCTACTTTCGCAGCCGAGTCTCTCACGCCCTGTTCATCGGCACGTTTATCTAACTCTATAGACTTAATATCGTACCAAGAACGCATTTCCATGCCACCATTTATGGTGACCGGTTGCACTGGCGCATGCGGAAAAACAAACCGTATACCTAGTTCACTCGGTAAATTTAACTGCGGTGCAACAGGTGCAAAACCATCACCTGAATCACCTAAACCATGTAACCAAATAACGGTCGCTTTGTGTTCACCTTGGGCTGGGTATTCTACAAATTCTAAACTCATAGTGATGACTGCCATTTAACTTCTTGGCCAGCTTGGCGCGTTGAGGCTTCATTAATAAATGCCCAAAACTCAGCACCAGATCGGTTATCAATCCATAGCCCATCGCGCATTTCAAAATGATGACCGTTAAACTTAGTTGCAACCCATACTTGATGAAGAGGTGCTTGTTTGTTGATCACTATTTTACTTTTGTCAGGAAAAATAATTTCTAAAATACCTTGTGCCGATTCATAATCCAAATCAGCTTCGCAATCATCAACCTGCTCTTCAATAGTGAACATAAGAGCTTCGGCTAATTGGTGATATTCGTGTTCAGTCATTGTTATTTCCTTTGCAGGCGAGCCGCCTAATATTGGGTACGTTTTAGCTTTGAATTAGCTTTAAAAATGTGCAGCTAGTGTAACAGGAATAAAATCATCCGCGAATAGCTGCATTTTTTAGATATTCTGTTACTCTGCGATTATAAAGCCAGCAACCGTATTAATCTAATGAAAGCGACACATACCTTACAATTAAAAAAACTATTAATAAGCACTGTACTGTTAAGCGCCTTAGCTGGCTGCGGACAAAGCGGTCCGTTATATTTACCAGAGCAACAAACAGAGCAAAATCAACCCCAAGATACAGCTAAACCCGCTATTGCCGAAGAGCAGGTAAATACACAAGTAAAACAGGAGCAGTAAATGGATTTTTTTAACTATAAAAATAATCAACTGTTTGCTGAAGAAGTAAGTATTGCAAGCATTGCACAGCAGTACGGTACGCCCTGTTATGTGTATTCACGCGCCACATTTGAACGCCATTATTTAGCATTTGCTAACGCCACTAAAAACCATAAAAGTTTGGTCTGCTATGCGGTCAAAGCAAACTCTAATATTGCCGTGCTTAATATATTGGCGCGCTTAGGATCGGGTTTCGATATTGTTTCTAAAGGCGAACTTGCGCGAGTTATTAAAGCAGGTGGAGACGCTTCTAAAGTGGTTTTTTCAGGCGTTGCTAAAACATCTGACGAAATAGCGTATGCATTAAAACTTGGCATTAAATGTTTTAATGTAGAATCTGTCTCTGAACTTGAGCGTATCTCTGAAGTGGCTTGCGAGCTTAACCTAGAAGCGCCTATTTCTATTCGCGTCAATCCCGATATCGATGCAAAAACACATCCGTATATTTCTACCGGTTTAAAAGAAAATAAGTTTGGCATTGATATTCAAACTGCCGTGAGTGTTTATCAACAAGCAGCGGCTTTACCCGGTTTAAAAATTATTGGTGTTGATTGCCATATTGGTTCGCAATTGACTGAAGTCAGACCATTTTTAGAAGCACTTGATAAATTAATGGCGCTTATTGATGAGCTAAAAACCAACGGTATTGAGCTAACTCACTTAGATATTGGTGGCGGTTTAGGCGTACCATATAACAACGAGCAACCACCGCACCCAAGTGAATATGCAGCGCAAGTTACCGAGCGCCTAGCAAACTATAAACACCTTGAACTAATTTTTGAACCAGGACGCGCTATTGCTGCGAACGCTGGTATTTTAGTGACTCAAGTTGAATTTATTAAACAAAACCAAGACAAATTTTTTGCTATTGTCGATGCAGGTATGAACGACATGCTTCGCCCTGCACTTTATCAAGCGTGGCAAAAAATTATTCCGGTATCCGTTCGCGACGACGAAACACCTACTCACAACTTTGATATTGTGGGTCCGGTGTGCGAAACGGGCGACTTTTTAGGAAAAGATCGCGAACTTGCGCTTAAACAAGGTGATTTACTTGCACAACGAAGTGCAGGTGCATATGGCTTTACCATGAGCTCAAACTACAACTCGCGCCCGCGTGCCGCAGAAATAATGGTAGATGGCCAGCATCATCATCTTATTCGCGAACGCGAAACTATTGAAAGCCTTTATCAAGGTGAGAAAATTTTACCATAAACGTTTTTGTCTACTAGCTGCTCTGTGGCATGATTAGCACAGAGCAAAACCGAATTAGAGCGCTATGTTAGTTAATTTTTCCAAAATGCACGGCTTAGGCAACGACTTTGTTGTGATTGATAACATTACACAAAATGTTTTTTTGTCGCGAGATCAAATCATAAAACTGGCAGATCGCCATTTTGGTATTGGCTTTGACCAATTACTGATGGTTGAAGCGCCATATTCGCCTGATCTCGACTTTCATTATCGAATTTTTAATGCCGATGGTACTGAGGTTGAGCAATGTGGTAACGGCGCACGCTGTTTTGCTCGCTTTGTACGTATGAAAGGCCTTACTAACAAACACAAAATTACTGTCTCGACCAAGTCGGGCAACTTAACCCTGTATATCGAAAAAGACGGCCAAGTAACCGTAAATATGGGTCACCCTAATTTTGAGCCAAGCAAAATACCGCTCAAAGCCAGTAAACGCGAACTCACTTATATTATTAGAGCACAAGAGCACACCGTATTTAGTGGCGCGGTCTCTATGGGTAACCCACATTGTGTACTAGAAGTTGACGATATCACTACTGCGCAAGTGGATATATTGGGTCCGCTGCTGGAAAATCACGAACGCTTTCCGCAACGCGCTAACATTGGCTTTATGCAAGTTGTATCGCAAGAACATATTAAATTAAGAGTATGGGAGCGCGGTGTTAACGAAACACTCGCTTGTGGCACCGGCGCCTGTGCAGCAATGGTCATTGGTCATATGCAGAATAAGCTATCGAGTGCCGTTCAGGTCGATTTACCTGGTGGTAGTTTACAAGTTCGTTGGAGTGGCGAAGGCCATCCAGTACGCATGACAGGCCCCGCAGAGCATGTATTCGACGGACAAGTAGCCCTATGAGCGAGCTAAGTAAAAAGCAGGTTATTGATTATTTGCAACAACATCCTGAATTTTTAGTTCAACATCCTGAGCTACTTGCCCAACTTGAGTTACAACAGCAAGCTCAAGGAACAACATCGCTGGTACATATTCAGCAACGACAGTTACGCGAACACAACTCGCGTTTAAAAAACCAAATAGACACTATGAGTAAACACGCTACTCAAAACGAGCTGGTGTATCGTTTATTTACTCAATGTCACCGTCAACTTTGGAGTAATTACGACTTCAATACGCTCGCCAGTAACTTACAAAATATTATTTGTACTAACCCAGATATTAACGATTGCAGACTAATAAAATACGCCGCCAAATATGATGAACTGGTTAAACACCGTTTGTCTAATGCAAGCTATTATTTGGGGCGCATTCACCAGCAAGAACGTGATTTACTGTTTAGCGAGACTACTCAGTCCGTTGCTATCTATTTAATTGGTGATACAAAAAAACCAACCGCAATTTTGGTTTTTGGTAGCAATAACGCAAACCACTTTGCACCCGAACAAGACAACTTATTTGTACTCGACTTTGTACGTTCGTTACAATTACGGCTGCTGGAACTTGCATGAATGACGACGCGCCCAACACGAGCGAATTGAGTGACCGTTGGCGTACACCTATTGCTTTATTTGGCGATTATTTAAAATTTGAAAAACAATATTCAGCACACACCGTAAATCAATATGTAAGCCAACTTAGCTTTGCAGCGCTTTATTTTAATAAGTTATGCGACGATTGGTTTAGCGTTCAGGGCGAGCATATTCGCCGCTACAGTATGGCGCTACGTTCAAAGCAATTAAGTGGGCGGACTATTAGCTTAAAGCTCAGCTGTATTCGCAGTTTATATAAGTTTTTAAAAGCGAAAAACATTGCAGAGCAACCCCATTACCATAACCCTGCAGTAGGTATAAAAGGCCCTAAGTTTGCAAAGCCTTTACCTAAAAATCTCGATGTAGATCAGATGGCACGCTTACTCGAAATCCCCAGTGACGAACCTCTTGCGATCAGAGATAAAGCAATGATGGAACTTATGTACTCATCTGGGTTGCGCATTAGCGAGTTAGTTGGTGCTAACATACGCGATATTAGCACTGCTAATGGCGAAATTTTGGTCTGTGGTAAAGGCAATAAAGAGCGGTTAATTCCAGTAGGAAAAAAAGCGTTAGACGCATTGCAAAAATGGTTAATTATACGCCCTCAATATGCAAAACCTGACGAAATAGCGGTATTTTTAAGTAGCCAAAAAAATCGTATTTCGGTTCGCCAAGTTCGCTTACGCATGCAAGAGTGGGGAATAAAACAAGGCATTAGCTCACAGGTTCATCCGCACAAATTACGCCACTCATTTGCTTCGCATATTTTAGAGTCATCGGGGGATTTACGTGCTGTGCAAGAATTATTGGGGCACAGTAGTCTATCGGCTACCCAAGTGTATACACATTTAGATTTTCAGCATTTAGCCAAGGTGTACGACAACACGCACCCACGAGCAAAAAAACAAACCGATTAGGAAAATAAATATGATCCGCTTTAATCGTGCTATTAAGCCATTTTCTGTACTTAGTTTTGACCTAGACGATACCCTTTACGATAACCGCCCTATTATTAAAGCCGCAGTGAAAGCACAAGCCGACTACCTAAACAAACTCGCTGGATATCAAGAAAAAGGCCCACAGTATTGGCAATATTGCCGAGAACTTGCTGTGCAACAACAACCAACCCTTGTTGACGATGTAACACAATGGCGTAAACAAACACTGCGCTTAGCACTATCAAAGCTTGGGTTTAGCCAAAGCGACATGGAGCATCATGCAAAAGGCGCTTATAATGCTTTTGCTGATGCACGTAGCAATATTACAGTGAGCGATGACATACTTGCCCTGCTCGATAATTTAAGTAAGCAATATACATTAATCGCAATTACCAACGGTAATGCAGAAGTAGAACGTTTTAATTTAAATAACAAGTTTGCCCTTGTGTTACAAGCAGGTTTACATGGGAAAGCAAAACCGCACAGCACATTGTTTGACCAAGCAGCGGTACACTTAGGTGTTAATAAAAACGCTATTTTACACATAGGTGATAGCCTTGATAGCGATGTACAAGGTGCTAATAATGCAGGTTGCCAATCTGTTTGGTTGAACAATCAAACGGCTAATTATGCTTATAAAGGCCTGGCTGATATAGAAATAGCCGATATTCACGCTTTAACGCATTTAATTAAAAAATAAGAGGTTAAAATGAGCCACTATACCAAGCTAATCACCTTGCTATTAATTGGCTCACTTAGCCTTAACGCTTATTTACTGTGGCCGAAAAAAGCGCCTATTAAAACCCAAAAAATTGTAAAAAACACATCACCAAAGCAACAAAATTCACTGCTAAGTATCGCCAAATCACAATTTAAGCAACACCAATTTAATGCAGCACTAAATAGCTATCAACAACTCAAAAACAGCAATCCAGAAAGTGCAAAAAACCTTTATTCATCGTGGCTTGTACAACTTAAAATATGGCTAAATAGCGATTTATTACTCAGCGAATCACTTATCAATACGTTATTAAATAAAAGCCCTTATAACGTAGAATTACTTAACTTTCAGGTGGAGTATTTAATTAATAGCGAGCAAACACAAAACGCCATTATTGCTTTATTTGAATTGTTCCCGCTGCTATCTGCTGATCAGAAAAACAACGCAAATACACGCTTAAATACGCTCACCCAAAACGAATTAAACGCATTAACAGAGCAACAAAACTGGCAAGCTATTATTGAGCAAACACAAATTTGGCTCGACTATAAAAGCGAAAACGCACAGTTTTTATATCCGCTTGCGTATGCCTACTATCAGCAAGGTGATTTAATTAGCGCACAAGCAACCCTTGATCGAATGCCAAACCAGCACAATCTGAAAAGCCAAGTGCAAACACTGCAAGCTATGATCAATAAAGCACAATCGCAAGACGACTTCGTTGCTTTAACGCCTTACGGCGCGCACTACTTAATAAACACCGAAATAAATAATAATCTATCGACCGAATTAATGATTGATACAGGCGCAAGCATAACCTCGCTACCTACTAGTATAATTGAGCAAATTTCGCCACAACCCTTATATTTAGGCGATGTAACGGTAAATACAGCTAACGGTCAAATTGTTGTAAGGCGCTATCAAATTGAATCGTTTAAAGTGGGCGAACAAATAATTTATGGTTTTGAAGTACTGGGTATTGAAAATGTACGTGGGCAAGGTTTATTAGGGATGAACTTTTTATCGAGATTTAAATTCAATATAAATCAGCAAACAGATGAGCTAGAGTTGAGCGCTAAATAATTATAAAATATAAGAACAGAACATGACATTAAATGACTACTTAGCAACACTTGCTGAAAACCCAAAAAGTATTCAATTTACCGATACAATGGCGGTGATAGAAGCAAATTACGACTTTACTGCATGTGGCTTTAATAACAATGGATTACTTAGCGCTGCGAGTGAGAACAACGGCTCGTGTAAAATTTTTGCGTTTGCTAAATTAAACGATTTAAGTAAACAAAATACGTTGGATTGTTTTGGTAAGTTTTACCGAGAAGACGTACTGCAAAACCCTAAAGGGGATGATCACATAAACATTCGCACGTTTATGTTAGCACCAGAGACAACACCTTTTTAGGTATTACCTTTGAAGGCAAGCCACTAAAAGCAAAATAATCAGCAAAAAATCAAAGTGGCTTTTCCATAAAGTAACGCGTACCTGAGCGTGGATAATTATTAAGTTGATACTTAACACTATAACCGCGCTTTTCATAAAAGGGTTTTGCCTGAAAATCAAGTGTATCAAGCTGAGCAGTTGTTGCACCTAGCTCAATAGCAGCTTGTTCGAGTGCCGTTAGCAGTTTATCTGCAAGCCCTTTACCTCGTGCCATATCACTACACCAAAGCCAACTAATCATCAGCCAATTTCCAAATACACACCCACTAATACCGGCAACTAGCTCGCCTTGCTCATCAGCAAATTTATAACCTAATGGCACTCTTTGCGCATCAAAATGCTGGGCGTTAAATTCAACCATTTGCGCGCGAAGCGCTACGTTTAACGCATCAGTATTATCTGCTGTTAATTGATACATGTGCCGCCCTTAAAGAGCTGATACTAGCAAACTAGCTCAATCAATACAGGTTATTTTTACCAAATGGGACTTCAAGCATATTACTGGCTGTTTTTTCGGGTTGACCGCACATTTCATCGTAAGCACTTGTATGGCGTAGCATCATTTGTGCATAGGCTATTTTTTCAAAACGCTTTTGAATATGCAGTGGGCTTAGTGCTTTTATAAACTCACCATTTTCCTCTGTCACGTAATATTCAACATTATTTATAATTACAGAGACTTGGTATAATGCCATTTCAAGAGAATGCGCAACCACCTTTTGTAATGGCTCATGTTTTTTTAATTCTGAGAATTTCATACCCATAACAACCACCTTTTTTAAAAGTAACCTCATAGATACGCAGCTTTGCTATAATCGCGATCAAATTTTTATTAGCCGCTGGCATTACACATTATGAGTACAAAAATCCGACTCGCTAAATATATTGCCCATGCAGGTATTTGCTCTCGCAAACAAGCATCGCGTTTAATTGATGAAGGCGTTGTGACTGTAAATAATCGCCCAGCTAATCACATTGATCACGTTGACGAGCAAGACATTGTAATAGTGAATGAAAAAGAAATTAAAGGTGCTGCCGATTTAGTTTATTTTGCGTACCACAAACCAGTAGGTATTGACTGTAAATTAAATATTGATGACCCAGCCAGCCTTATTCACCATTTGCCCACACTCACCCGTGTTTACCCTATTGGTCGATTAGATAAAGACTCTCGCGGTTTACTTATTTTGACCAATGATGGGGATTTTTGTAATCAACTAATACATCCTGACTTCCACCAGCCTAAACATTATTTAGTCACCGTAAATAAGCCTTTAGACGATGCTTTTTGTAAAAAAATGGCAGCAGGCGTACCGGTTGATAAACACGTAACCCTGCCTTGCGAAGTTAATAAAATAGCTAGCAATCAATTTAGTATTGTTTTAAAGCAAGGGTTAAACAGGCAAATACGTAAAATGGCGCATTACTGCGGCTACAAAGTAATTGATTTATTTAGAGTGCAATTTAGTGACCTCACCCTTTCAAAACTAAACCTACCTGAAAACCAATATATACAAATTAATAAAAACGATATTTCAAAAATCTAATACCAAGTCACTTAACTACATCTCAAAAAGTTAAAAAATAAACTTGCAATTACAGATTACAGGTGTAGTCTTTAATTAAAGATTACAGTTGTAGGCAATAGCATGATTGAGTTATCAAAAGCAGAGTTTGACGTGCTCGACGCACTTTGGATTAACTACCCCGCCACCGCGAGCCAAATAATTGAGCGCTTAAGCGACGATAAACAATGGCACGAAAAAACCATTAAAACCTTACTTGGTCGTTTAGTAAAAAAAGGCGCACTAACATTTGAAAAAGACGGTCGCCAATATATTTATACTCCCTGTATGGAGCGCGCTGACTACACATTAAAAGAAAGCCAAAACTTTATTGAACGATTTTTTAGTGGGCGTATTGCGCCACTTGTAAGTGGCTTTGCTAAATCGGAGCAGCTTTCTCAGCAAGACATAAACGAGCTTAAAAAAGTTATAGATGACTGGGAAAAAAACCAAAAGTAAGGGATTAACATGGTTATTCAAACTGGGTTTAATTGGTTGATTGAGCAGCAATTACTATTAAGTATTTTGTTTTGTGGATTTATTTTACTCGAGCGATTTGCTTTAAAAGCCCTTGGCTCGCGGTTTGTATATAAATTAGCATGGTTATTACCTGCGGCATTGATTATCGCTAATTTACCAAACGCAATTAAACCACTGCAAAACAGTAATATTAGTCACTACTTAATCACCCCCAACCAACCCTTTACAAGCGAGGTAGGTGTTAGCTGGGCGCTCATGTATGTACTAATTACTTCTGGGTTATTACTAGCTATTTTTGCTACGCATACCCGTTTTGTTAAAAGCCTACAACTAACTGAGTTAACACACTTTAAAGGCGCTCTTACCGCTGGTGTTAAAACCTATATCAGTCAATATGTGGCCACGCCAATGGTGGTCGGTATTTTAAACAGTAAGCTGGTATTACCGAGTAACTATAATACCCAGTTTGATAAAGCCACATTAGCCCTTATTTTAGAACACGAAAACGTACATATTAAACGCAAAGACAACTTAACAAACGCACTTATATTACTGCCTACTATTTTACTGTGGTTTAACCCACTAGCTTGGTTTTGTTACGCAAGCATGCGCCGACTACAAGAGCTGACTTGTGATGAACGGGTACTTAGCAATAAAACCACACAACAACATATTTTATATAGCAAAGCCTTAATAAACTGCGCGGCGAATGCGCCCACAGGGCTTATGGCTTATTCACACTACGGAGATAAAAAAACGATGTTACAACGACTTACTAATATAAAACACAGCGGAAAACATTCAAAGTTTGCTAAAGGTGGCTTATTACTTGTAGCAGCAAGTATGCTAAGTGGATTGGCGATTGCAAAGCAACCAGAGGCAATAACTAAAGAGGATCACATTTCACCGACAATGCGTATTGAACCCCTTTATCCAATACAAGCAGCTCAACAAGGCATCAGCGGCTCAGTGGTATTAAAGTACGATATAACTCCCAATGGTGAAACCGCTAATGTTTCTGTTGTTAGTGCAAAGCCTGAAGCCATATTTGACCGTGAAGCTAAAAAGGCGCTAAGACAGTGGCAATACAAACCCTCATCAATGGGTTATCAAAACGTACTTGTACAGCTCGATTTTGCAATAAACAATGAAGTTGCTAATACCGATTTAATAGAGCGAATTAAAGTATCGCACTAACTTTATTAGATTTTTCAAGACTACAAAGCAAGCGCCCTTTTAGGCTGCTTGCTTTGTGGTTTTACGCTATAAAGTTATAAGCTCACCACAATCATGGCAATGGCTGACCCCAAACCAATAAACCACACTAATGAGCGAATTATATCTAGGTTCATATAGTAAAATACGCAATACAAAATACGCGACACAATATGCGTAACCGCTAGCGTTTCTGTCATTGCACCTACAGAGTTAGTGCCCAGTACAACTGCAATAGCAACAGCAAAAACAGCAAGCGACTCAAAGCAATTTTGATGAGCAGCGAGCGCCCGAGCACCAAAGCCGGTTAATTTTGATTGCTGCGCCCTTGGGTGCTTATTGTCGTATCGACCTAATTTTGCCATTGCTATAGCTACTGGCACTTTTGCAAAATAAGGCATTAATACCGCGAGTAATGCACATACAACTAATGTTGTCATAATTTATCCTTTTGATGTTTCGGATAATTTAGCATAAGCGCACAAAAAAAGCCGCCAGAAACGTTTGATAACAAACGCAGGCGGCTAACAATAACATCAGGCTTACTATAGCTGAACACTCCCCTAAACCCGTGCGACATAATGTCGCAGATGATGAATATTCAACATCATGGTTTATGCATCGCATTAATAACTAAAGATTGTTAACGTAAAGACCTTATTTTTAATCGACGAATACCATGACTTGGATCTTTTTCACTTTTTTAGCCGCCTTTATGCAAGCCTGTCGCAATGCCCTACAAAGTAAATTAAGTAACGATGTGAGTGTTGCTGGCGTAACTCTTTCTCGCTTTATTGTTGCAGGCCCTATTGCGGCTGTGTACTTATATGGCTTGTATCAATACCAAGATACCGCCATGCCTACGTTTAATAATACCTTTTGGGGATTTATTATAGCCGCAAGTGTTATGCAAATACTCGCTACGGGCTTGATGGTTAAGTTGTTTAAAATGAATAATTACGCAGTCGGCGCGGGTCTTGCCAAAAGCGAGGCGTTAGTGGCTGCTATTTTAGGTGTATTGTTTTTTGGTTCTGCCCTTTCTTTACTTGGTTGGCTTGGTGTATTTTTTGGCGCTATTGCCGTGTTACTGCTCAGTGGTATAACAAGCGTTAAACACTTTAATGCTAAAACGGCGTTACTAGGACTTGCTTGTGGTACTTGCTTTGCACTTACATCGTTGTGGGTACGAGAAGCGAGCTTAAATTCAGGATTATTATTTCCACACTCAGCCGCTTGGGTTTTGCTGTTTGTAATTAGCCTACAAACACTAATACTACTTGGCTATTTATTATTAAATGAGCCAAAAACGCTCAGTAAACTTTGGCAATACAAAGGCACTACAGCCGCAATTAGTGTTTTTAGTTGTATCGGCTCTATTGGCTGGTTTAGTGCAATGAGCTTACAACATGTTGCTTATGTTAAAACGCTTGGACAGATTGAAGTGTTTTTTACTATGTTAATTGCCGTATTTTGGTTAAAACAGCCACTTAAAAAACAAGATACTGCAGGCTTAATACTTATAGCTATTGCTGCTATTTTGGTTATGCTGCCGAATTAATGGCAGCATAAAAAAGCGCAGGCTTTTATACCTGCGCTATTCATAATTAAGCGTTTATTCGAATTACCAATTAAGAGCTGATTTTTAGGGTTATCACACCACTAATAATCATTAATACTCCCGCAATACGACCAAACGTTGCGGCATCGTTATAGAACAATATGCCGACTAAAAACGTACCTGCAGCGCCAATACCTGTCCATACGGCGTATGAGGTGCCCATTGATATTTGCTTTTGCGCAAGCCACAACATAAAGCCACTAGCAACCATAAATGCAATAGCTATGGCGATGCCTTGCCATCGGGTTTCTGGGTTTTGCGATATTTTTAAGCCAATCGGCCAGCCAATTTCAAGTAAACCAGCAATAATTAAGTACATCCACGCCATTAAGCATCTCTCTTTTTCAATATAACTTCGTATAAATCTTCACGGCGATCTTTTAAGTTACGCACTGTGCCTTCACTGTGAAGAATTTTTAGCTTATCCATATCAAGATCGCTAAATAATAGCATTTCGGTGTTTGGCGTGGCTTCGTTAAGTGTTGCATCGTGCGGGAATGAAAAATCTGATGGCGTTAATACAGCTGATTGCGAATATTGCACATCAAGGCTTTCTACTTGAGGTAAGTTACCTACCGAGCCTGCAATAACCACATAACATTCGTTTTCTATTGCACGGGCTTGTGCACAATGGCGAACACGTAGGTAGCTGTTTTTAGTGTCAGTCCAAAATGGTACAAACAGAATATCTAACCCTTGTTTGGCCAATATGCGTGAAAGCTCAGGAAATTCTACGTCATAACAAATTTGAATACCTACACGACCTGCATCGGTTTCAAATACAGCAATTTTGTCACCGCCTTGAATAACCCAATCGTTTTGTTCATGCGGGGTAATATGTATTTTGCGCTGCTCGTCTATTTTACCGCTGCGGTGGCATAAATAACTCACGTTATAAATTTTATCATCTTCGGCCAGTGGCATAGAGCCGGTAATAATATTGGCGTTATATTCTATTGCCATACGCGACATCGCGTTTTTAAACGTCTCGGTGTATTCAGCTAAATAGCGAATCGCCTCAGTTTGGTTACTTTGATTTCCTAGCCCCATTAATGGCGCGTTAAAAAACTCAGGGAATAGTATAAAGTCACTTTTGTAGTCAGATACGGTATCTACAAAGTATTCAACCTGCTTTAGCATTTCTTCAACTGATTCAACACAACGCATTTGCCACTGCACAGCACCTACGCGCACGATTGATTTAGTTGACTCAAGTACCGTGTCGGTTGGCTCATACATAATGTTATTCCACTCAAGTAAAGTGGCGTAACCAACTGACTCTTGATCCTCTGGTAAATACTTTTTAAGTAAACGCTTTACCTGAAAATCATTAGACAACTGAAAACTTAAAATAGGATCGTATAGCTCTCTCTGATCTACTTTTGCAATGTATTCCATTGGCGTCATTTCACTGCTGTGATTGTAATAACGTGGAATACGCCCACCCGCTAAAATAGCGCGTAGGTTATATTGGCGGCACAGTTCTTTACGGGCATCATAAAGGCGACGGCCTAAACGCATACCTCTGTGGGTTTCACTAATGGCAACATCTAAGCCGTATAGTGCATCGCCGTCAGTATCGCTAAATACACGGTCGTGGCCATCTGCAATATCTTCGTATGTATGTGGGTTTGAAAAACGCGTGTAATCAACTTGCACACTTAACGCTAAGCCCACCAGCACGCCGTCATCTACAATACCTATTTGCCCTTCAGGAAATTGGTCTATTAATCTAAAAATGGTATGACTTGGCCACGCACCACCTAAGTCGGGATACGCTTGATCCATCAAGGTTTTAATTTGCGGATATTGCTCTTTGGTTAAGTTACAAATTTCAAGATGGGTTTTTTCTGCCGACATACACAACTCCTTTAGGCATAAGAAAATAAAAGCCGAACGCACTTTAAAAATACATTCAGCCTTGTATCATGTTTTTTACGTTAGATGTACTACTTTAAGCTGCGATAAAAGAGTGTGGTTACTTTTTCTTTTGGTAACCAGCCAGCGTATTCAAGATTCAGCTCAGCCAATGGATCGGTTTTGAGTACTTGCTCTAGGCTGGCATTATTTTGCATTGCTTTTAGCATCACGTCTTTCGCGTTCTGAACTAGTTTACCATACGCTATCAGTCCTGAACGGTCACTTACCTTGCCGTGTCCTGGGATTACTTTAGTGTTGTCGTCAATTTGTTTAACTACATCGTTTACTGCCGCTAAAATACCATCAACACTGCCACCGCTATCTACGTCAACAAACGGTAAGCTGCCAAAATTAAAATAAATGTCGCCCATGTGTACTATGTTGTCGTTACTGAAAAAGATAACCGAATCACCATCGGTATGTGCATGTTCGTAATGCACCACATGCGCGTGTTCGTTATTAAAATGTAGTTTTAAATCGTGACCAAAACTAATGCGCGGTAAAAAGTCTGATCCTTCCCCGTGCTGCTCTTCTAAACGTTTATGTACATTGCTGTGTGCTATAACGTGCGCACCCGCTTTAGCAAAGTTTTCGTTGCCACCGGTATGATCGCCATGATGATGGGTATTAATAACAAACTCTGCGCTGCCTGGTTTTAAATCGCTAATCGTTTTTTTAATATCATCTGAGAGTTTGGCAAACTGATCATCAATAATATAAATGCCGTCATCACCTACACTTGCTGCAATATTACCGCCTTGCCCAAATAATACGTATACATGGTCACTTAATTTTTGTGCTGTTACTGGACCCTCGTCTGCTTGCGCTGCTGTACTTAGTAATAAACCTGTTATTAATGCGGGTAGTATTTTTTTCATTTTAGTTCTCTGTTGTATGAATTAATTAATATAGAACGTGTTTAGCTATACTTTAGTTCATTGCGTAGGCTCTATTACTATTTGATGTATTAATTCTTGCGGCAATAAAGGCGTATGTTTGCCCTCTACGTAATCACTAAACCCCGCTCTGTAAAATTCAGAAAGGGGATGCCCCGATTGCCCACCAGGAATAGCCATAATTGCATGCTCCAAATGCCCAGGTTGAGCAATAAAGCGCTGTGATGCGCCAAAACTACGCCCTTGTACGGCGGGCATGTAACTATCACCAAAACCTTGTGCTGTAGGCATATTTAATAACTTAGCAAGTAGCGGCATTTGCTTTGCAAACGGATGCTCTATCACTAAATCATTTACCTTGCCCCACTGCCAACTTTGTACTTTATTACCAAATTGCTCAGTAAGCTTAGTAATAGTTTGGTTAAATGCACCGTGTAATTGTGCATCCCAGTTTTTAAATTGTGGGTTTATCCACGTATCGGGTTTGTTATTAATAAGCTGCCAAACTGCGGGCTCTAAATCTCGTTTTACGTATTTAAGTGTGCCTTGTTGTTTATTTAGTTGGTCTTCCATATTACTAAATAAAATATTAATCACTTCATCGCGGTAGCGCTTAACTAAGGTATACCCTGTGGAGGTTGAACACGCACATTGCTGCCAATTTTCGAGCGCGGTTATATATTGCTGATTTTTGGTTTGATCTGTTTTTAATTGCTTTAATAGCAAAGCATGCCAAGGCATTAAAAAGCGAGCTTGATTATCGAGCTGTAGTGCGTAAAAGTCGCTCTCTGCAAATGTTTGTTTTTCAGATAATCTATCGCGAATTTGACTCGAACGTGCACCGAGTGCATAGCCACCATTACCAAAACGCGCGTTATCCTCAGCCGATACCACGCGAGAATTACCAGTCCATAATCGCCCACTTTGTGGGTTTTTAACAAAGGGCCGTTGTAATTCGTTTTGCTGCCAAAGCGCTGAGTAGTCATCGGCATTTACACCGAGCTGGCTAGGCGCTTTACGAGCCGGTATACCGCCCATGTTTTTCCACGCTGCGCTACCAAGGCTATCTACCACCATAAGATTTTGCACCGGAATGCCCACATCGCTTGCTACAGCAAGTGCATCATCTACTGTTTTGGCTTGCTCTAATTTTAATAACTGCATATTAACGGCATAAGGCTGATGTGCAGCCCAGCTCAACGCATAAGGTTTTTCGTTAATGTATTTTACAGGGCCATATTCACTGAGTATTAATGAGTAGTTTTCGACCTCCCCATCGGGTAATGCAATCGACTCATCTACTTGCCATGTTTTACTCTCGTCATTTAAAGCAATCCAATCGGCAGTATCTAAATAGCCATTCGTAAATCCCCATGCAATATTATTGTTTGTGCCCACTACAATCGCTGGTGCTCCGGGTAGCGACACGCCAGTTACCTGGGTAGGCGCTCCATTTTGCATGTAATTTAGCTGTGTTCTGTACCAAATAACCGGTACTGCCATCGATAAATGCATATCATCCGACAGCATACCAGCGCCTGTTTTAGTAAGCGCCCCCGTAACTGCCCAGTTATTACTGCCACGCTCTTGGTTGGCTTCAATACTTTTAACTGCGAGTTGTGTTTGAGTTGGTAAAGTAGGTATGCCGCCGCTATAAGGCGTTAATTTGCTGCCATCAAGTGCAGCTTGGTATTTACTCGGCTGCGTTAAAAAATCAACCATTTGCTTTGTGTACGCTTGCTCGATTTGAATGAGTGCTTGGTCGCGCTCAAATGTGGCGCTTTGTAAATCAAGGTACATGCTAAATATCACAAGTAGGCTGTCTTCACTTTGCCATGCCTTTTGTGTTGCACCTGTTAGTAAATATTCAAAGCTTGAATACCCTACTTGCGCTAAGCCTTCGTTTACACCTTGCGCATAAATTTTAAGTAATTGCTTATCTGCCTCTGGCAGCGTTTGTAAAATAATTTTGCTGCGTTTACGCAATTGATGAAAACGCATTTTTTTATCGAGCCCCAGCGCTGCTTCGCCAAATAACTCACTTAACTCACCTGCGGCATTACGCCTTAGTAAATCCATTTGAAAAAATCGGTCTTGCCCATGCGCATAACCTAAACCATAGGCAGCGTCGTTTCGGCTATTTGCGTTTATAACCGCTTGCCCTAATGCATCGCGCGAAATTTTTACAGGCTCTACTACCGCGTTACTACGCCCGTTACCATCAAGGGCTGGTAAACTTAAGCTAAGTACGCCATAAACAACGGCGGTACTCGCCAACCCTAAAATAACAGTCAATAGCAGTAACCATTTGATTAATTTAAACATCGACCTTTCCTTTGATAATTTTCATCAAGCGTTGAGAGCACATAATAACCCCAGTTTTATTAAATAATAATGTTCTTGCTCGCAAAGGGTGAAATAAACATCAAAATCCACGATAATGTCAGCTCCACACATCGTGCAGAACTAGTTGAGATCAATATGACTGAAAAAACATTTATCAAAGGTAAAGACCGCGACCTAGAATCGTCAATCTCTACCATGCAAAACAAGCTTAAAGCCCTAAACATTAATGTTGAAGAAGCGCTTTGGCTTAACCCTGTAGCTAACTGTTATTCGGTTCATATAAAAGACAGCGACTGCGGTGTTATGTTTACCAATGGTAAAGGCGCAACCGACAAAGCCTCCATTGCTTCAGCACTCGGTGAATACTTTGAACGCTTAAGCTGTAACTACTTTTTTGCAGACTTTTACCTAGGTGAAGAATTTGCCAATGGTGAGTTTACTCATTACCCAACCGAAAAATGGTTTGAAGTTGAAGGCGATGAAGTACCACAAGGCATTATGGATGAGAGCTTATGGGATTATTTTGACCCAGAGCGTGAGCTGAACGCATCACACCTTTTTGATTTTAACTCAGGCAATGATGATCGTGGCATTTGTACTCTGCCCTACACACGCCAACGTGATAACCAAGACGTATACATTCCGGTAAACGTTATCGGTAACATTTTTGTATCTAACGGTATGAGCGCAGGTAACACGAAATTTGAAGCGCGCGTACAAGGTTTATCAGAAGTATTTGAACGCGCTATTAAAAACCGCATCATCGCCGAAGGTATTTGTTTACCAATCGTGCCTGAAGATGTGGTTAAGCAATATCCTAAAATTCACGAAGCGTGTGAAGAGCTTCGCAGCCATGGTTTTCATCTGCGCATTGCCGATGCATCGCTTGGGGGCAAATACCCTGTAATGAGCGTAACGCTTATTAACCCAACAGATGGCTCTGTATTTGCTTCGTTTGGTGCTCACCCATCATTTGAAGTTGCGCTTGAGCGTACCGTTACTGAATTATTACAAGGTCGTCGTCTTGATCAACTAGATGTATTCCAACCTGCTACCTTTGATAACGACGAAGTAGCAACGCCTGAAAACATTGAACTGCACTTTATTGATTCAAGCGGTTTGATTTCGCATGATTTCTTCCGTGCAAAAGCTGACTTTGAATTTGTACACTGGGACTTTAGCGGCACAACTGAGCAAGAATATAACTTCTGTACTGACCTAATTCACAGCATGGATCACGATATCTACATCATGGATTACACGCACCTAAACGTATACGCATGTCGTATTTTAGTACCTGGCATGTCAGACATTTACCCTGTTGATGAGCTTATTTGGCGCAACAACAACGAAGGCGCTAAATTCCGTGAAACATTCCTATCGCTTGATCAGTACGATGCAGAGCAATGGATGGAAATTTACGACAGCCTTGAAGAAGCAGGCCACAGCGATATTATCCGCGCCGCAGAATTTATTGGCTTAGCAACTGATGCCGACACACCATGGCACACACTGCGTATTGGTGAACTTAAAGCGCACCTATGTTTAGCCGCAGGCAGCGAAGAAGCCATTGATTGGGTTGACTGGATACTTCATACAGGCCAAGTAAACGAAGAGGCAATGCGCCACTTCCGCTGCTTAAAAGCAGTTCTTGAAATAAAATACGATGACGAGCGCGAATACGCAGATTACCAAGATGCACTAGGCTTAATGTTTGGCGCTAATAACGTAACGCTTGCTATTGAAATTGCCGAAGGTGAAAAGCAGTTTAACGGTTTAACTTTCCCTGGCTTATCGCTTAAAGGCTTTAAAAAGCATGCGGCATTACTTGATGGTTACCGCAAGTTACACGTAGCAAAGCAAAATCATTGGGCACGTGAAGTTAGCGATAGCTAAACTACTAATTATAAAAATAAAATGGCGCATATTGATCGGCGCCATTTTCATTTGTGTAATAAATTAGCTATAGTTGAATTGCCTAAATTAACACCACGATGTAGCTAATGTCGCCACCGACTAACAGTAAAACAAATGTCCATAACTTTAAGCTTGCCTTTTGGTTATCGCTGACGCTAACAATCTTAGTCGGTGTTGTACTTGATAATATTAACTATAACCGTGTTAAAGATGCCTACCGCCTACAAATCCTGTCAGAAGTCAGTACCTATCGCGCTCAACTCGAGTCCACTTTAGTTTCTAATATTCAATTAGTACGTGGTTTAGCCGTTGCAGTTGCCGCAGAGCCTAATTTAAAACAAGAACGCTTTGAACAAATTGCCGCTCCTTTGTTCGATACATCAAATGAACTACGTAATATTGGCGGCGCACCCAATATGATTATCCAGATGACTTACCCTTTAAAAGGAAACGAAAAAGCAATCGGCCTTAATTTTTTAGCTAATAAAAATCAACGTGCAGATGCGATTAGAGCACGCGATACGAACACGATCATTATGGCGGGGCCATTAACATTAGTACAAGGCGGCGAAGCATTAATAGCCAGAGTACCTGTGTATACGCCACCTAATCATGAGTTTTGGGGCTTGTTATCAGTGGTACTCGATATTAGCAAAGTTTATGGCAACTCAGGGATTTATGAACTTGAAAAAGAGTACTTAGTTGCAATACAAGGACGCAATGGCTTAGGTAAAAAAGGGGAGTTTTTTTATGGCGATCCACGCATTGTTGAACAAACCCCCCTCGAATTTGCTTTAAACTTTCAAGGCGGGAGTTGGCATTTATATGTTGCACCAAAAGCCGGTTGGAGCCCTCCAAGCTCAGCTATATGGCCTTTACGCTTGGCCGTGATGATTATTTGTGGGTTATTAATTTTGGCATTTATGTTCTTTTTAAAAATGCTTAATCGCCAACAACAAAATGAAAAAATGCTCGAAACAATGAGCGACCTAGCTCAAATAGGTGCATGGTCATTTAACTTAGAGACTAAACAAGTGTATTGGTCCGATATGACCAAAAAATTATTCAAATATCCTCTGCAAACCCAACCTGAATGGCCCAAAGATTTAAGTTACTTTAAAAAAGGCCTAAGCAGAGAAACAATCAAACATTTAATTGAACGTGCCATAAAGCATGGTGAAAGCTACGAAGTTGAGCTAGAAGTCATAACTGCTGAAGGCGAATCTGTTTGGGTGCTTGTAAATGGCGAAGCTGAGCGAAAAAATGGCCGTAGTACGCGTATTTTTGGCTCATTACAAAATATCGACATCCGTAAAAAAATTGAATTAGAAAATAGCAAAACCGCGCTGCACAATGAAATTTTAGCCTCTCTTACCGTTAATAAATTAATCTTAAATGGGCAACTAAGCCAATCAAAAGACATTATTACCCAATCAATCTGCCAAGCATTCGATATTAAACGCGCGAGTATTTGGTTTTTTAATGACGATAAAACTCAACTAAGTCCTTTTGCCATACACAGCACACATGCACCGAGTGATAACATTGACCCTATTTGGCTCAGAAAAAACATTCCCGATTTTTTTAACGCAATAGATCACCTTGCGGTATTTAATGCCCCTAACGTCTTGCAGCACCCAACACTTGCACCAATCAAAAACCACTATTTAATACCATTAGAAATTAAATCAATGTTGTGTGTGATTATTCCTGCAGGCAGTGGGGCAATCGGGGTTGTTTGTGCAGAGCAATGTCAATTAAGACGCTATTGGTCTAAAAACGAAGAAAGCTTTCTAATTGCTGTCGCAGCCTTAATTGGCAGCTTACATTCAAGCCAACAACGAATAGAGACAGAGCAAAAACTAGTAACAGCCAAAGAGGCTGCAGAGCAAGCCGTTGCCGCAAAAAGTGAATTTTTAGCCAGCATGAGTCACGAAATTCGCACTCCAATGAATGGCGTTTTAGGCATGCTCAATATCATAAAACAAACTCAATTAGACCAACAACAAGAGCACCATATTGAGCTTGCGCAATCATCTGCTCAATCATTACTGAATATAATTAATGATATTTTAGATTTTTCAAAAATTGAAGCCGGTAAACTAAACATTGAAAATGTGCAATTTAATCTCCCGAGATTGTTAGGAGAAGTGGTTGAATCATTTGCTTTAAAAGTTGAACAAAATAATACCAAACTTATTTTAGATGCGACGCAAATTACAGTCAGTGAAATAATTAGTGATCCAAACAGATTACGCCAAATTCTAAATAACTTGATTGGTAATGCGGTAAAGTTCACTTTAAATGGTGAAGTAATAATAACCGCAAGAATTGAAGAAGCAACAAATGGCTCATTCTTACAATGCTCAGTAATTGATACTGGCATTGGCATTGACTCTAAAAAACAAAGTTCATTATTTGAATCATTTACACAAGCAGACGCATCGACTACGCGTCAGTTTGGTGGCACAGGGTTAGGCCTTGCGATAGTTAAACAGCTTTGTGAACTGATGGGTGGCGAAGTGAGTGTAACTAGCGTTAAAGGCCAAGGTAGTACATTTTCGTTCACAATAGAGATACAACCTAGATTAAGTAAAGAGCAAGACTTACCAAGTCATTTAATTAAAAACAAACATATTTTAATTATTGATGAGTGCTACTTAAATGCTAATACAGCAAATAAACAGCTCATTATCTGGGGAGCAAACGTTGAATGCATAAATGATTACCAGCAAGTTTTTGATTATTTACACACGGTAATAAATGGTCCTGAAACAATTTTAATTGATTATTACTTTTTTGAAAAAGCGCCTCAATCACATATAGCCTCGCTTAAAAAATTTATAACGATGCAAAGTTGTAAACTAATTATTATGGCGCCAATGAGCTATTCCCAAGAAGATTCAAAGTTAGAAATGGATTTTGATTGCATGATTTTCAAACCGCTTACCCCTTCTGACTTGTTTGATTCACTCACCAACGATAAATATATTGAGCAGCAACAGCATCAAGCACAATTAGAGAATAAATTAACGAAAGCGCTAATGCCTGATTCATCAGCACCACAACTATTATTAGTGGAGGACAATAAAATAAACCAAGTCGTTGCCTCTGCTTTATTAAAGCAGATGGGAGTAATTTTTGATATTGCCGACAATGGGGTTGAGGCAATTAACAAACTGACGGCAAAGCAAGGCGAACCTTATAAGCTCATTTTAATGGATTGCCAAATGCCAGAAATGGATGGCTATCAAGCAACACACGCAATTAGAAAAGGCGATGCAGGCAAGCATAATAAAAAGATTACAATAATAGCCTTAACCGCAAATGCGATGCAGGGTGATAAAGAAAAATGCTTAACTGCGGGAATGGATGACTATTTAAGTAAGCCACTAGATTTAGCAGATCTAAAACCCAAACTTCAGCAATGGCTTGGTACTCGATAAAAGTGTAAGCTAATAAAATACGTCATTCATTTAAGATTATTTATGCAGTTATCAGCAAATCAACAACGTATTATTGGTTGTTTATTAGAGAAACAAAGTACAACACCAGAGCATTATCCACTGTCTTTAAATGGGCTAACGAATGCGTGTAATCAAAAATCTAATCGCGATCCTGTTTTAAACCTTACAGAAAATGATGTACAAAATGCACTCGACGAACTAATTGAAATGCGCTTGGTTACAATAGATGAAGGGCTTTCTGGTCGCGTAAATAAATACGACCACCGTTTTTGTAATACCGAGTTTAGTAATCTGCAATTTTCTGAGCAACAACGTGCGATAATTTGTTTATTACTTTTACGTGGTGCACAGACCCCTGGGGAGTTAAGAACCCGCAGCAATAGACTCGCCGATTTTAGTAACGTAAACGAAGTAGAAAACGCGTTAAATGAACTTATAAAAAATGATTACGTAAATAAACTAGACCGTGAGCCTGGTAAACGTGATAGTCGTTACGTACATTTATTTGATGATCAAGCATCGAACTTAACAACTAATGAGACAATACGAAAAGTTGATACGCTTAAAAATAATGAATTAGACGAGCTGCTTGCAGAAATAGACGAATTAAAAGCGGAGCTTCGCCAAATAAAAGATCATTTAGGGCTTTAACTAAAATACGCTAAGTCACATAATAAATTTATTGCGTATAAACTGATTTAACAATAAGGAGCTGGCAATGCGCGCCGAAATTATGGCTGAAATGAAGGTTCAGCCAACGATTGATGTAAATGCTGAAATAACTCGTCGAGTAGGTTTTATTAAAACACGTTTAGTAGCAGCTTATTCGCGATCGTTAGTACTTGGGATTAGCGGCGGTGTTGACTCATCAACCTGTGGCCGTTTATGCCAATTAGCCGTAAACGAACTGAATAAAGAACAAAACACTCACAAGTACCAATTTATAGCAGTACGCCTACCTTATGGCGTACAAGCCGATGAAGACGAAGCGCAAATGGCGGTTGATTTTATTCAACCAAGCAAACGTATGACGGTAAATGTTCAGCCAGCAGCCGATGCTCTTCATGAGCAAGCTATAGCGGCTGTAATTGGCTGTGGTGAAACACTACCCGATCAAGCGCAAATCGACTTTATTAAAGGTAATGTTAAAGCACGCCAACGTATGGTTGCTCAGTACGAAATTGCAGGTTTTTGCCAAGGCTTAGTCGTAGGTACTGATCACAGTGCTGAAAACATTACTGGTTTTTATACAAAATTTGGTGACGGTGCATGCGATTTAGCGCCGCTTTTTGGTTTATCTAAACGTCAGGTGCGTGCACTTGCAACAGCATTGGGTGCACCTGATTTGCTAGTTAATAAAGTCCCAACTGCTGATTTAGAAAGTGATCGCCCTGGACTTACAGATGAAGAAGCTCTTGGTTTAAGCTATGAGCAAATTGATGACTTTTTAGAAGGTAAATCAATATCTGAAGATGTTGAAGAAAAACTTGTTAGCATCTATCAGCGAACGCAACATAAACGTCAACCGATTCCGACAATTTACGATTAATGTTCAACTAATAAAATAAAGCAATTAGCGCTCGGTGCGATTAATTGCTTTTTTGATCGACAGATCAAGAGACTGCGTATATTTTATTAAATTAACACGCTAATATTTATTAATTACCCGCCAAAGAGAACACTGCATTATATGACATCGCCCATTTTAATTACCGGCGCAGGCCAACGTATTGGTTTAGCGCTAGCTCAGCATTATATAGCCCAAGGAAAAGACGTTATAATTACATACCGTACTCGCCATGATGCGGTTGATAAACTCGAGCAGCAAGGTGTGGTGTGTATTTATGCTGACTTTAGTACCGATGCAGGAATTAATACATTTATAGAGACGCTTAATACATGCACGCGGTCATTACGCGCAATTGTGCATAATGCATCAAGCTGGGATTGTGAGGCGAATAATCCTGACTACGCCGCACTGTTTGACAACATGATGCGTATACACGCTAAAACACCGTATTTAATTAATATGATGTGCGCAGAACTTCTTTTAGCGCACCAAAAGGTAACGGAGACTCCGGCCGATATTATTCACCTTACTGACTACGTAGTTGAAACAGGCAGCCCTAAGCATTTAGCTTACGCGGCAAGTAAAGCAGCTCTTGAAAACCTAACTAAATCGTTCAGCGCTAAATATGCGCCAAATATAAAAGTAAACTCGGTGGCTCCCTCACTCATTATTTTTAATGAGCATGACGATGAGCAATACCGCGCAAAAACCCTAAAAAAATCATTAATGGGCATTGAACCAGGATGCCAAGAAATTATCAATAGCATTGATTTACTACTGCAAAGCCATTACATCACCGGGCGCTCTTTGCCTATTGATGGTGGTCGTCACTTAAAGTAAATAAGCTAAATAAAATGAGATATTTATGCATAATGAATTAAAAGAAAGTTACCAAAAAATAATCACCGCAGTAGGCGAAGACGCTAACCGCGAAGGTTTACTTGATACGCCAAAGCGCGCAGCAAAAGCAATGGAGTATTTAACCCAAGGATATCGCCAAACGCTTGATGAGATAACCAATAAAGCAGTGTTTACGTCTGATGCTGACGATATGGTTTTAGTGCAAGATATAGAGCTGTACTCTATGTGTGAGCATCATTTGCTGCCTTTTATTGGCCGTTGCCATATTGCTTACATCCCAAACGGTAAAGTGTTAGGTTTATCTAAGTTTGCCCGTATTGTTGATATGTTTTCACGCCGTTTTCAAATCCAAGAACAACTAACGCATCAAATCGCTAAAGCAGTTGAAGAAGTTACTGGCGCTAAAGGTGTCGGTGTTATTGTTGAAGCAAAGCACATGTGTATGATGATGCGTGGTGTAGAAAAACAAAATTCAAGTATGCGAACGTCAGTAATGCTAGGTAACTTTAGAAGTGATCCTAAAACGCGTAACGAATTTTTGCAGCTTATAAAGGGTTAACCTATGGCTAATGCAATTATTAACGTTACTAATTTACGCCTACGTACTTTTATCGGCTTTAATCAAGAAGAACGTGAAAAAAAGCAAGACGTAGTGATAAACTTAGAGATCCACTACCCTGCAGATGATGCCTGTAAAAACGATGAAGTAGAGCAAGCACTTAATTATAAAGTGATCACAAAAGAAGTGATTAGTTTAGTAGAGCAAGGGCACTTTTTATTGCTGGAAAAATTAGTTGCCGAAATTCTTGCTGTTTGCCATACCCACCCAAGTGTTCATTACGCAAAAGCCCGTGTTGATAAACCACATGCATTGCGTTTTGCTGATTCAGTATCGCTTACGCTTGATTGGGCGAAGTAACTTTTGTATCTAAATGAGTTTTTCGAATCCAACGGCAAGGGCGATAACCGCTAAATAGCGCGCGCCTTTGCCTAGTGTTACTAATAATAAAAAAAGACTAAATCGTACTTTAAATATGCCTCCGATCACCGTTAGCGGATCTCCTACAATCGGTAACCAAGCAAATAATAAACTATAGACACCGTATTTATTAAATTGCTTTTGTGCGCTTTCAAGGCCACTTTCAGACACCGGAAACCACTTTTTATCTTTAAATCGCAGTACCTGCGTACCCAACCAATAATTAACGCAACTCCCGAGTACATTGCCAAATGTTGCTACGCACCACATAAGCCATAAATCAACTTCACCTTGAGTAACCATCCCCACCATGATCACCTCAGAAGAGCTGGGCAGCAGTGTGGCAGAGATAAACGCACTAATAAATAACGTGAGATACAGCATAATGCCCTTATGGCTAAACGTATAAACCCAGCCTATGGCTGGGTTTATAATACCAATTTTGTTAAAAACATGATCATTCTAGCGTATTAAATAACTCACTAACGACGTTAAAAGTTATTTATATAGAACAACTATGTATCATAATTTTAGCCTTGTTATTGAGCTATTTTCTTATCGCTATAATAGATCACTAATTTAATGCAATTGGTATAAAAATAAACTGTGTGTTTATTTTATCAAATTTAAACTAAACGGGTAGTTAAACTCTTTACCTTCGTTGGCTTTAATACTTGCCATTACAACCATTACAAACCCAAAAATTGCCACTAAAGGCAGCAATATTAAACCTATCACCGCAAATATTAGTACAAAACAAACAAGGTAAGCAATTGCCATAGTTATCTGAAAGTTAAGTGCTTTTTTGCCATGTACGTCAACAATAGGCATTTCATCTTTTTTAATTAACCAAACAATTAATGGCCCAATTATTGAGCCAAACGGCACAATAAACCCTGCTAATGCACTTAAATGACATAGCATAGCCCATGTACGGTCATCTTTATTAACTGGTTTAACCTCTTGATTTTCTTCCACAACACGCTCCTTTTTGTTTTATGTATGTTGCCTCTTAATTAAACAAATGTCCACTAATCAACCAACGTATTTATCTTTAAAAATCACAGCGTGAAGTCTTGTGATAAAAAAGTGATAAGTTTGTGAGAGTTTCTTGAGACGGTTATTCAATACTTAGCTCGAATCATCACTTACAGGAAATAATAATGAAAGCTTCAACATTAACAATTGCAACTCTTTTAGCGGCAGCTAGCCAATCGACTATGGCCGCAGAGTTAGACTTAAAAGTCATGAACTTAACCCAAGGTATACACTTTACACCCGTACTTATAACCGCTCACGATAGTGAAGATAAGCTTTTTGAAGTTGCAACAGAGGCCTCTACCGCATTGCAAATTATGGCAGAAGGCGGAAACATAGCTCAATTAGTTGCACAAGCAACCGCTGCGGGAAGCGATATGGCAGCAAATCCAGCTGAAGGCCTACTTGCCCCAACCGCGTCAGCAATGACAACACTTACTACAGCTGATGGTAATGAGTATTTATCTTTAGCTGCAATGATGCTGCCAACTAATGATGGCTTCGTTGGCCTAGATAGCTGGAAAATACCAACTGAAGCTGGCACATATACTGTTTATTTAAACGCATATGACGCAGGCACAGAACAAAATAATGAACTTGTAGTAGATGGCTCTGGCGCACCTGGCACGCCTGGTATTCCGGCAGCACCAGGTGGCAATGCAGGCACTGGTGGCGCGGGTTTAACAAGTACTGATAGCAATATTAACATTCATATTCACCCTGGTAATTTGGGAGATGACGATCTAGCTGCTGGCAAAAGTGATTTAAGTAACACCGTGCATAGATGGTTAAACCCTGTAGCAAAACTAACCGTTACGGTTAAGTAGGAGCGCTATTATGTCATCTTTTCGAAATATCAAAAAAAGCGCCGTAGTACTCGCGTTTGTATCGACTCTTTCAGCGTGTGGTGATAACGATAACAATACGCCTGAACAAGTCGTTACACCAACGCCAACTCCGACTCCTGTTAGCTATACATTTAGTGTTACCGTAAGTAACTTAACTGCTGGTCAGCCTTTCTCGCCCATTGCTGTAGTTGCACATCATGACGGTACACTATGGCAAATTGGTAGTCCTGCATCAGTTGCACTAGAAACAATGGCTGAAGGTGGTGATAACAGCCAACTTCTAGCATTTGAAAAAGGTATTGCCAATGCATCAAGCGAAGGCCCTGTTGGGCCTGGCGCAAACACGACAGTCACAATCACTACCGACACAGTAGAAGTACTCAAATTATCGCTTGCCACGATGATGGTGAATACAAATGATGGGTTTACCGGTCTTAGTGCTATAGATGTATCTGCATTAGCTGTTGGTGATTCAATTATGCGCACCACGGTTGCTTATGATGCTGGTACAGAAGCAAATACAGAAGCAGCTGGTACATTACCGGGTCCTGTAGATAATGGCGAAGGCTTTAACGAAGCGCGCAATGATGTTGATTTTGTAGCAAGGCACCCTGGTGTAGTTACCAATGAAGACGGTCTATCAAGTTCAGTACTAAGCCCTGAACACAAGTTTGATAACCCATTGGCAAAAATTGTCATTACCCGAACTCAGTAATCCATATTAACGATATTTAAGCGTTAATTTACCAGCTTGTAATGGGGAAGTAAGGGAGCATGGACGCCCCCCTTTTTACGAGGATAAACTATGCGCTATGAAAAACTACTTATTGTGGAAGACGACAGAGAAATAGGAAAACTAATTACCACCCAGCTAACGTCATTGAACCTACATGTTGACCATGTTGTTAGTGCAGAGCTTGCTTTAAAAAAAATAGCCAAGCATCCCTACGGACTTATTTTACTCGACATAAACTTACCGCAAATGGATGGTTTAAGCTTGTGCCGAAAAATAAAAGAACATTATCCAACTACATCAGTAATTTTACTTACCGCGCTTAGCAGTGATATGGATAGAGTTATTGGCCTTGAAATGGGCGCCGACGACTATATTTGCAAACCCTTTTTTGCCCGTGAATTACAAGCCAGAGTTAAAACTCAGCTACGCCACAGAGCGCAACTACTCGCTAGTCAAAATAATGATAACTTCCCAGTCGATAGTGAGCAAACACTAACTGTGGGTTCTCTGCATATTGAATTTAGCTCACACCAAGTGTATTTAGCCGAACAAGCACTTAATCTCACCGCCACGGAATTTGATTTACTGGTTTATTTTGCGCACCACCCAAATCATGTTTTTAGTCGTCAGCAATTACTTGATAAAGTATGGGGTTATCAGCACAGTGGTTACGAGCACACTGTAAATTCCCACATAAACCGCTTACGCGCCAAATTAGAAGCGCATCAACAAGCGCCGATTATAGAAACTGTTTGGGGTGTTGGTTACAAGCTAAACCCAAGCCAACTTAATTAAGATCTTTATTATGAAACTATCTTTGTATCAAAAATTAGCGGTCTCGTTAGTGGTAATTTTTTGCTTTATTTGCGCACTCGTTTATAGCTGGAGCAAACAGTTAGAACTCACGTCTAAACATCACGCTGAACAAAACCTGCATTTAGCGTTAGCTGAACATTTAGTGCAAGATAATCCACTAATAAAAGAAGGCGTGTACGATTATAAGGCGCTAGAAAACCTCTTTCATACTTTAATGTTATTAGGCCCTGCGTTTGAATTTTATTTTGTAGACGAGACCGGAAAGATTCTTACTTACTCGGCAAAGCCTGGCAAAGTTAAGCGTACTCATATAAATTTGGCTCCACTAAAAAAATTAATCCAAGACCCTAAAGCAGCGCCAATATATGGTGATAATCCACGTAATAAAGAACAACAAAAAATATTTTCCGCCGCGCCTGTTTTTAATAACGATAAATTACAAGGTTACTTATATGTAATTATTGGTGGCGAAGCTTACGATACCTCCTTAAGCACTATAAAAAACAATGACAAACTATGGCTCGCCGCATTATGGCTTGGATCTGCATTAATATTTTTACTCATTGCTATGCTAATCTTATTGCGCTTTTTTACCAATCCAATTCAGCGCTTAGCCCGTGATGTGAGTAATATTGAAGCAGCTAACTACAGCCTTACCGATACAAAGCTCAGTCACTTCTCAACGCAGAAAAGTAATGAAGTACACAGCTTAGGTCGCAGTATCCAAGCCATGCTTACCCGTATTAATGAGCAGTTTAAAGCACTAGAACAGGGCGATAAACAACGCAAAGAGCTATTAACTCATTTATCACACGACTTACGTACACCACTTGCATCACTGCAAGGATTTTTAGAAGTATTAAACCAATCAGGCGACCAATTAAGCCAAAAGGAGCAACAAGAGTACTTACACGTCTCGCTTAATAATTGTGGACAATTAAAGCTATTAATAGAGCAAATATTTGAACTTTCTCACTTAGAAAATGGTGAAATAAATATCAACAAAGAAACCTTTAATTTAGGCGAACTCATTTATGATTGTATTGCAAAATTTAGTTTAGCCGTTGATAAAAAAGGTATTAGTTTATCGGTAGAGCCCGCAATTTGTGATTTCCCGGTTATAGCAGACATAGCAAAACTAGAGCGTGTATTAAGTAATTTAATCGATAACGCTATTAGGCATACACCTCGTGGCGGCAGTATTGCAGTCCATGTAAAACGCAGCGATGACAATCAATTACTTGTACATGTATCAGACACAGGCGTAGGCATAAAAGAAGATGAGCTGAATGCTATTTTTGACCCGCACTATCAGGCAAGTAACTCAAATAAAGAGGGGCGTCAGCAAGGTGGTTTAGGATTGGCTATTTGTAGAGGGTTATTAAAATTAATGGATAGCGAAATTAACGTACAAAGTGAGATAGGTAAAGGCACTATGTTTAGTTTTAACTTGCCACAAAAAAAGGTGCTTCCTTAAAAAGCACCTTATTAAGTTAAATCTATTTAAATATAAAGATTAACTACTTTTTAATACCCGCTAAATCAAGCATAAATGCATAATTTAGCGCGGTATCTTCTAAGCGTTTGAAGCGACCCGATGCACCACCGTGCCCTGCTTCCATATCTATTTTAAACAGTAACTTATTATCATCCGTTTTGTAGTCACGCAGCTTAGCAACCCATTTTGCAGGCTCAAAGTATTGCACTTGTGAATCGTGCAAGCCTGTCGTTACCAGCATATTAGGATACGCTTGTTTCGATACTTGGTCATATGGCGAGTAAGACAGCATGTAATCGTAATATGCTTTTTCGTTCGGATTACCCCATTCTCCATATTCATTAGTAGTAAGCGGAATGCTCGCATCAAGCATAGTTGTTACTACATCTACAAACGGCACAGCCGCAACCATGCCCTTATAAAGCTCAGGCGCTTGATTTGCTACTGCGCCCATTAACAAGCCACCAGCACTACCACCTAACGCAAATATTTCATCTTTTGCGCCATACTTTTGAGAAACTAATGCTTTAGTTATGTCAACAAAGTCGTTAAACGTATTCTTTTTAGTTAGTAACTTACCATCTTCATACCAAGGACGGCCTAACATTTGTGAGCCGCGAACATGAGCAATAGCAAATACAAAGCCACGGTCTAATAAGCTCAAGCGTGAACTAGAGAACGTTGGATCCATTGTTGCACCGTATGAACCATAACCATATTGCAACAGTGGATTTGTGCCATCTTTTTTAAACGCGTCTTTACGATAAACTAAACTTACTGGTACTTTAATGCCATCGCGTGCGGTTACAAAAATACGCTCTGAGGCATAGTTATCAGCATTAAAGTCACCCAATACAGCTTGTTGTTTAAGTAGTTTTTTATCACCGGTAGCTAAGTTCACATCGTACGATGAAGCCGGCGTCGTCATACTTGTGTAGTAAACACGCAGCGTATCGCTATCTAAATCGTTATTACCATAAGCGCCAATAGTATAAGCACTGTCATTAAAGCTTAATGGAAGCTCTTTGCCTGTTTTCAAATTACGCGCAATTAACTTTGATTGTCCCATTTCACGTTCTTGATAAACTAAGTAGTCATTAAATAAATCAATGCCTTCGAGTTTAATATCATCGCGCGCGGGGATCACACTTTGCCAATTAGCTTTGTCGCCTGCTTTATTAATATCGACTTTCATCAACTGAAAGTTAACAGCATTTAAATTAGTGACAATGTAATAAGCGTTTCCTAATTTCGATATTTCATATTCAAGACCCGCTTCGCGCTCAATTAAACGCTTAGGCATTGCTTTTGTATCATTCGCACTCAATACCGATACACCTGATGCGTCAGTACTGCTATGCCAAATGTAAATTTCTGAGTCGTCTTTACTTTTGCTAATACCCATGTAGTAGCTAGTATCTGTCTCTTCGTAGATTAGCTCGTCATCCGCTTGCGGTGTGCCTAACGTATGACGATAGACTTGGTAGCCTAGCAAAGTTTGTAAGTCTTTTTTAATATAGTAAATCGTTTTATTATCGTTTGCCCACACAACACCACCGTTGGTGCCCTCAAGTGTGTCTTCAAGTAATTTACCGGTTGTTAAATCTTTTATTTTTACACTATAAACACGGCGACTAACAGTGTCTTCCCCATACGCCATTAAATTGCCATTAGGGCTTACATCGAGCCCACTCACAGCATAATAGTCGTGATCTTTAGCCAATTCGTTTACATCTAAAATCACCTGTTGATCAGTGCCGGCAAAATCACTACTACGCAAGTAAGTCGCATACTCGTTATCACCACGGGTTTGCGATGAGTAAAAATAATCACCGGTTTTAACTGGTACTGAGTCGTCATCTTTTTGGATTCGACCTTTTAGCTCTTCAAATAGTGTCGCTTGTAACGTCTTGGTATGTGCAAGCATCGCCTCTGTATACGTATTCTCAGCCTCTAAATAGTTAATGACATCTGGCGCTTTACGTTCGTCATCTCGCAGCCAGTAATAATCATCTATACGCGTATCACCATGAATTGTCATTTCATGTGGTACTTTTTTAGCAATAGGCGCAACAACTTGAGCTACCTGGGTTGCTTTAACGTGTGTATTATTTTTTTGAGTATCTTCAGGGGCTTGATTACAACCACTTAAAATAGCAAGTGATAGTGCAGCAAGTGTAAAGGAAGTGCGCTTCATCAGTTAAAGTCCTTGTTATATTTATTTTATTAAGTAATTAAATATACCTAAAATTAGACTTTGTAGTTACTAAGTTTGTGAAGCAATGTAAAAGGGAGCCGAAGCTCCCTTTATATAACTATCAGATTATAAAATTACTTTTGCTTACGACGACGCGTAAATGCAAAAGGTGCAACCAATAGTGTTAACCAAGCTAGAGAGCCTGAACTTTTCTTTTTCGTAGGCTCTACTACCACTGGAGGCACTACCTTAGTAATACTCACAGTAACCATAGCAGGTTCTGAGGTATTACCTCGAACATCAATTGCAACCACTTGAATTTCAGCTGATGAATCACCTAATAGTAAATCCGAATTTGTTACAACGATTTGCCCCTCAGCATTTACACCAAGTCCTTGATGCGTATTAGACTGTACATAATACTCTGCAATATCTAAATCAAGATCAGATTCTGTAACCGTTAACGCACCAACAACCGTTCCGTTAGCTGCATCTTCAACAACCGTAAACTCACCACCAACGAGTGTCGGTGCTTTAATTTCAGGAAGCTCTAGATCTGAACTTGTCATTACTTTAACAATTCCTAGGCCTGATGTTTGCGATAATACAAATGGGCTACTCGCTTCAACAATCGCTTTTTCACCTGGTTTAATTGATGTAATCGCTTCGCCTGTCGCTAAAGATTTTAGAGCTACAGTTGGAGTGGCACCAAAAATAGTTGAACCTTCAGCACTGTCTGTCTCAGAGAAAACACCTGTTTGGTAAGCAGGGTAACCAACAGAAACTTTCAAGTTCATTTGCTTACCAACTAACGACGAATCAGCATTAAATAGATTTGTACATGCAGAGAATGTAACCGTACTTTCACCCGCTGAATGATACATAGGAGTAGCCCATGCTAAAGAGTCAGTTCCAGCACCATCTGTAGTTCCAATGACTGTACGACTGCGCCCTGGGAATGCTGTACGGCGACCACGGTCGTTATAGTTTTGCATTACTTGGTCGTATACGCCATCGTTATCAGTATCAATCTCAAGTCTGTAACCTGCTTGGAATACATGTGTTAATGGATCACGTAATTGAATTGACGATGTAGCAAAAAGACCTGAATCACAAGAACTATCTGCAAGCACAGAGAAAGTCGTTGCAAGAATATTAAACTCTGCTTCTTCAAGCGTTTTTTCAACACCCATAACTGCAATGTTTTCAGCAAATGGTTTTATTTCTGTTTGTCCGCTGTTCTCTACTACAAGCGCCATTTCATTTTTAACAATTTGAGATGACACACTCAGGGCCGTTGCCGCTTTTGGCATTGCATGGTACACAATATGTAAATCATGATCTGTATCTGTTCTTGCATCATTAAATACTAACGCGCCGTCAAACTCAATTGAAGTTAGTGCTGCACTTCTTGCTGCAATATCTTCAGGACTGAAAGGGTTTTCTAGTTCCCATGCCGGAAGCTTGGTTGGATCAACAGTTAGCACAACATCAAAATTAATTGTTTGACCAGCAGGGATTGTTACAGATGCAGGGAAATCCCAACTAATTGCTGCTGTATCTTCATCTTTTTGGTAACGCGCTTCAGTGCGAAGAGCATACGTTTTAGAATCTGATGAAAAGTTTTTAACCGTTACATTTTTTGTAAACGATTTTGTTTCAGTCATACTCATAAGGCCAAACGAAAGAGCGGCTTGTTTAGTCTTAAACTCAGTATTGTTAACCCATGCCGCAACAGGTAAGTTAACCGCTTTAGTTACATCAACCAAACCAGCACCAATCATACTAATAGGTGCAAGTTCTGAATCAGGATCAGTTGCTAGTGGTTTATTTGTTACATCGAGGTTAGCCGCATTCATTATTGTAGCTTTAATTTCAAATGCATTACGCTCAGGGTGTGCTTCACGAATCATTGCCACAGCACCGGCTGTTATTGGGCCAGAAAAAGATGTGCCATTTACAGGTGCTAGTTTATCTTGTGTGCCCGTTGCTGCAACCATTATACTTGTTCCTGGTGCTGTAATTTCTGGTTTTAGTAAGCCATCCATCGAAGGACCACGAGAAGAGAATGTTGCTACGGCTCCCGCTGTCGTTTTAACTTTTACATCAAGATCAAATGTTGCTTTATTACCCGCAGTTAATTGCGCTTTTAAAGCAGCACCTGCGGCAAAAGTAATACCTACATTTTTGATAGTAACAGCTGCATCACTGCCACCCATAGACGCTGGAGTATCATCATCAACGTTGTTTGCAATCATTACGAATTCAGCACCACGCTTCTGTGCATTCAACACTTTTTTAGTGAAATTACAGGTACCGCGATCAATTAATACTGCTTTGCCTGTAAAATCAACATCAGCTGCAAAATCAATACAACCATCTTGGTTCGTATCAGGGTAAACTAGGTCAATATCAGCGCCTGAAATAGCATAGTCAACCAGAAAACCAAATCCTGAACCTTGGATATTACCTTCGATACCTGCAACTGTTCCTGTCACAATACTTACTATTGTTGCTGGGTGCGTCATAGCCCCAACAGATAATGCGTTTGGCGTTGTACTTGGACCACCGATGCGAAATGGGTTGTCACCATCATTACCTGCAGAGATAACCATATTTACACCTAAATCAACTGCGCGTTGAATTAGGTACTGCGTGCCACCACCTGTGTATGTATCACCAAACTCGCCACCTAATGACATGTTCATAACATCGACACGATCAGAAATATTACCATCGCCATTAGGATCCATAGCAGCTTCTAGCGCAGCTGCTTGTGCTGCACTAGGGCAGCCACCGCCACAGACTGAATAAACATAAATCTCAACATCTGGGGCTATACCATTTACAGAGTGTGAAGACGACGTGCCGTGACTAGTTGGCTCATCTACATCAGGAATAACAACAGCAGGATCATGCTCGATTGGGTCAGCATCGTTACGAATAAAGTCATAACCGCCTTGTACTATACCTTGTGGCCAAGTAACCGTCGCTGGATCTGCTTGCGCTTCGTTATAAGCTTCAACTGTGCCTGGACCACCAAATGCCTTATGGGTGTAATCAATACCTGTATCAAGTACCGCTACACGTTGGCCTTTACCACTTGCAACACCATCGACTATAAGCGGCTTTGCATTAATATACTCTGAAGTAGCTGCCACATGTAAATCGTAATCAAACATTGGTAGCACTTTAGCTACTCGAGAATCTTTCGCTATTTTAGCTAAGGCTTCTGGCGTTGCTTGAACAATAAGTGTCGGCGCTAATATTTTTGTTTTGCCAATTACTTTTGCATCAAAGTCTAAACTATTTAACTCTATAGCCATCACATCTTGAAGCTGTTCAATATTTGCTGTAATTTCACGATGACTTGACTGTTGGTAAGTCCCAGCTACTTGCGCATCTACAGCCGTAGTTGCACGAAGCACTATCATGTGTGCAGAAGGCTCTTTTTTGGCAGAAGCCAAGTCTTTTATTTGTTCAGCTGGCTGAGATAAAATTGTTGCATTTGGCAATGTAGCAGCACTTGTAAGTGTTACCATAAAAGCACTTGATATAGCAGTCGCTATTGCCGTTCTTTTTATTATATTCTTAGACATTATTTTCCCTCAGACACGTTATGTATCATTGTGTTTTGTAATACACTAAATTGTACGTTGAATATAAGTCTTTAAAAGCAAATAAATCAACACTTTAATTACAAAAAATTTACAACCAACAATTGATAGCTACAAAAAAAATATAACGTACTGACTTAAAATAAGTTAATTAAACAATATTTTTGTGAATGATTGTAAACAAAACCAGCTTTTTGTGAGTATTATATGAATAATGAAGTGATTAATATCTTAACGATGGCCAAAGTTATTCAAACAGCTGTAGCCCCCGTCTTCTTAATAACTGGGATAGCGGCGACTTTAGGCGTTTTGTCAAACCGTTTAGCACGCATTACAGATAGAGCTCGACAGCTAGAGCGAAAGCTAAAAGTTAGCACTGATGAGGAGTTTAATATATCACTAGCTACCGAGTTACGTGCACTGTTAAAGCGCTCTCGCTGCATACACATCGCTTTTAGCTTAAGTGTATTAAGCGCGCTGTTGGTATGTGCAGTGGTTATGTTGCTATTTTTATCGCACATACAGTCGGTTAATTTAGGCGTCACTATTGGAAGTTGCTTTGTTGGCGCAATGGCATTACTAATATGTGCATTTGTATCATTACTCGGTGAGGTATTCTTAGCAACGCGCAGTATGCGTCGAGGGATGATTTTCGCTGATATTGATATAAATGATTAATAAAATAAACCTCAGCAAAGAGTACTTAACTGAGGTTTTGACATATAAGAGCTATTGCGCTGTATAAACTGTCTCTAATACCTCTATTTTAGATTCTTTAACTAAGCCTGATATCTTTAGCTGCTCTGATGCAGCTAAAATATCTTGACCATCATTTATAGCTAGAACAGCAATTTGAGTACCTGGGAATACAGAGATTACTTTCAATCCTGTAGCCAAAGCAGCATCATTTGCATCTATACCATCTTTCAAAAGAACTGTAATATTACCTGACAATAAAGTTAGGTTATTAGTAAAAACATTACGTACTAATGTTCCCTTAGTTACAGTGTCAGATGAACCTTCTACGCTTACTACAGCCATTTCACCCTTTTGCATAATGACATGATCTTCTGAAGCTACGCTCGAAGGAACTAAGCGTAAGTTCTTTTCAATTTTATAAGAACCAAAATCCGCTTTATCAAATTTCAATTTAGTAACTGGCTTTTTAGGTAACTGCATATCTTTATCAATATGCAAACTTGCTGTCGCAGCAAACGAAATACACGCAACTGCGCCCAATACGATTAATTGTTTAACTTTCATCTTATAATCCTTACTCTTGACCTGCATGACCGAATGCACGAAGAGATACACCCTCTAAAACACTCAATGCTACGTTGTTAGTAATGCCTGTTGCACTTATATAGTTGTCACCATTACCTGCAAGTGCAAAGCTAGCAGCGCTCGTATCAAGTAAGCGAACTGTCCAAGTACCTTTAGTCGATTCACCGTAAAATGCATTAGACATGATTACTGCATCTTTTAAAATATAGCCTGTATTAAAAGTAAAGTCGCTACTAAGCGCAGGAAGGAATAACGCCTGTTTAGATGAAAGTAATACACTTCTCGTACCAGATGGTGAAGTAACCTCGATAGCTAAATCGCTACCCGCTGAAGTTTGCGTCCCATCATCTAGGCCCATGCCCATTTCTGGATTACTTACATCAAACTTAAATTGCATTGCTTCAATATTCAATTCTTCATTTACAATAATTTTTTGTGTCAAACCTAACGCACTGTTATCAGGAATCTCTAATGCCAAGGCATTATCTGCAACCACGGAACCAACACCGTTCCAAGTTGTTATAACCTGCTCACCTAAGTTGGTGCTATAAGCTTTAGCCATTTTTACAGCTTCACCAGCATCAACACGACCAAAACCATATAAATTGTTAAAGCTATAGCCCGCTGCATTCTCAACCCAACCATCATGGGCAGCAAACTCACCTGCACCTACGGTTAAATTAACAACAGCATTATCTGCATCAATTAGTGTACTTGTTGATGCTAAGATGTGACGCACATCACGCCAAGTAAGCTCTGGGTTAGCTGAAAGAATCAGTGATACTACACCTGAAGCATTTGGGGCCGCTGATGATGTTCCATTGAATGTAGATGTATAATTACAACTTGCATTATCTTCGTGGCCAGGATAATCAAATGGAAATTGACTTGCAGCAAATTTCTCCCCATAGGCACTAATCCACGCAGCAATACCACGACCATTAAAGCCTGAATACCCATTAATGCAAGTCATTTGATCTGTTGTTACCATAGCTGGAGCTATACGCCCCGCTTCACCAGCTGGAGCTGAAACCATTAAATTAGCGCCGGCTGTAGAGTAACTTGTGTGCTTACCATTAGCATTTACTGCGGCAACACTTAGGTAATAAGGGTGACTTTGGCTAGGCTCAAAAGCACCATTATAACAAGTTAACCCTAACTCATTTGCACCATTATCGGCACATAATGTTCCTTCATTCTCATCTCCATTAAATGCGTTACCGCTTGATTTAATATTAAGCGCACCTTTGCCATCACGGAGGTATAAATTCGGATAAGACTCAATAGTTTCGTCTAATTCAGAATAAGCTATAAATGCTGGAAATGTGATACCGTAGCTACGGTTGAATGCGGAAATATTTTCTGTCGTGCTAATACCACTACCAGGGAAACCATGGATCATCAACTCGGTTTGTGGGATTTTATCACCGCCAAGATAATTCATGCCAACTAAGCCAGTATCAGGTGCAACACCACGACCACCTTTCCCATTCCATCCCTTTGCAGCAATCAAACCCGCAACACTCGTACCATGATCTCCACTGTTCGCTGTGCTTGTTGGATCTGTACGATCTAATACAGTCGCATCTAAGTTTAAAGAACGGTTAGGTAACACGTTATCGATTAAATCTTCATGGCGAATCTCCATACCAGAATCGATTACAACAGCTGTTACACCTTCCCCAGTAATACCTTGCGCGTAAGCTGATAAAACGTTCATATCTTCACCAGCAACTAACTCTTTTGCTTCCGATTCTGCAAAGTCGGCATCAAATTTTGCCTTTGCATTTTCTTCAGTAAAGCCAAATCGACTAACAAATAAGTCGATCAATCCTTGCTTCGCCTCATCACTAAGAGAATATGCTTTTTGGCCTGTATTATTCAGGTGCCATTGATGCTTTGCGAGAGGATCTCCGACAACTCCTGAAATATTGATTTTTGCAGAAGCAGTCTTGCCGTTTGCTGTGACTGTGTAGTCAATAGTCGCATCTTCACCAGAAACAGAAACATATGTAAATGATGTACCCTCCACCGTTAATATGCCATGACTAAACTCAAGCACACCATTTTGTGCGGTAATTTCTTGGCCATTCTCGGTAAAGCTAAAAACAAGTGCATCACCATCATTATCACTCGCTTTAAAGTCAGCGGTCATAGGTAGCCACTGTTTTAAATCAGTAACAACAACGTCACTTGCTTTTGGTGCTACATCTGTAACAACAGGTACTTTGCTATTGTTATCACTATCGCTGCCACCGCACCCAGATAATGAAATCACTATCGCTGCAGACAGTGCAGACAATTTAAAAATATTGCTTTTCATAAATGCTCTTTAATTAGTTATTTTTTATGACAACCAAATGTACACAACCCAAGCATCATCATCAACACTGCGTTTACAAACATTCACAATAAAAACATAAGCTTCATCAGTATTTTCATGATTCATTAATCTGTTTTAAGTAATATGTATGCTTTGCCTTGAACTAAAGTGCGAGCTAAGATACAAAGACATTTAAAGAACCTTTAAAGGAGTAGTGTGAAATGAAACAATTATTTATCGGGGCGTTATTATCAACATGTGCATTTAGTGTATCAGCAAATACAGCATTCAAAGAACCAAGCGATGCCATTGAATACCGCCAAGCCGCGTTTTCTATGATTTCGGTTCAAATTAGCGACATGGGTTCAATGTTAAAAGGAAAGATTCCTTTTGATGCAGAGCAATTTAAAAAGCGTGCAAATAATGCAGCTGCATTATCAAAAATGCCATGGGAAGCTTTTTACAAAGGTACCGATAAAGGCGAAACATCTGCACTAGATGCAGTTTGGTCTGAAAACGATACATTTATGAAAAAAGCAACTGCGTTTCAACAGTATGCCGATGAGCTAGCTGTAGCAGCACAATCTGGCGATAAAGCCATTATTGGTAAAGCATTTGGCGCATGGGCAAAAGGCTGTAAAGATTGCCATAAGCAATTTAAAGACTAATTAGTTTTCTTACTAAAACGGCACTAACTTTGTGCCGTTTTTACAAGGGCGCATTGAGATCATAGGTTCAAATTAATAAACGTAATCTAGCTAAACAAATAATTAATAGGCTCCTTTCCCCACGTCATCATTAAGATAAACAACAATATAAAAAATATACCCCATGCTAACCAAGGTGATTTAGTCACAATAGTGTGTGGTTCATCTTCTTTTAAATTTTTTGAACCTGTGATCATCGCTTTTACTAACGGCTTACCTTTTATTCGATAAAAAATAATCGCTAAAACGTGCAAACCAATAGCATAAAGTAATATGTCAAAATTAAGATGATGCAGCCAGTTTGCAAAATCAACCGTATCACTCGACACGTATTCTACAAGCGGCCCATCCGTTAAAATACCATCGCTGCTCATTAATCCAGTAACAAGCTGTGTTATTATCAGCGCAAAAAACACAAGCACCATATAACTGCCTGGCGCAGAATGCCCTATTGTATTTTTAGAGCTTTTAAAGCTATTAAAAACAGCTCTTGGAGAATGTATAAGAGCACTTAGTTTAGCTGTTCTACTACCAATAACTCCCCATATTAAACGTGTTGCAATTAGTGCTAATGTAAAAAAACCAGCTATAAAGTGAAGTTCAATCATGCCCTCTTCAATACTAAAATAAAGCACTGCAATGCTTACAACTAAAAACCAATGAAAGCATCTAATAAATCCATCCCATACTTTTAACGTCGTCATTGTGCCTACCCTCAAAAAAACAGTATTATCTAATTCGTTAACTACTTTAACATCATAATATTAAGGTATCCTTATGAGCCATTCTACAAGCCACGAGAGTAAATGCCATGCAACCAGTTAAAAAAGCTATTTTAAAAGGTTTTTTAGATATGCTGCCACTGTGTTTAGCGGTGATCCCTTGGGGTATTTTATGTGGCTCGTTAGCGATACAAAATGGTTTCACAGCACTCGAAACACAAACTATGTCACTGTTAGTTTTTGCAGGATCAGCTCAACTTGTTGCCATTGAATTAATGGCAGGGAATACCCCGTTACTCACAATTTTATTCACAACATTTATCATTAGCTCTCGGCATTTTTTATACGGTTTAGCTGTGCGCCATAAAGTGATTGACCAACCTATGCGATGGCGCTTACCCGTGAGCTTTGTTTTAACCGATGAGCTCTTTGCATTTTCTCACCACCGAAAAGCGTATAGAACAAAAACACGTTTAATATACGCACTAAGCGCAGGCTTTAGCTTTTATATAGCATGGAACATCTGGACATTAATAGGCATTATTGCGGGCACAATGCTACCCGACTTAACTAATTTAGGGCTCGACTTTGCGATAGCTGCGACATTTATTGCTTTAGTTATTCCTGGCATTAAAAACCTCCCCTCATTAGTAACAGTCATTGTGGCGGGTATTAGCGCGACGCTTTTAAAAAGTACGGGATTTGAGTTATGGCTTGTTTGCTCTGCACTATTAGCAATGACCGCTGGTTACAGCACAGCAAGATTAATTGCTAAAAAGGAAGTTAACGCATGATGACGACTATTTTACTAATGGCATGCATTACATTTTTTACCCGTTATTTGTTTTTGCATCGCGCTTTACCATTTAAGGTAGGCCCTAAAATGCAGCAATTTTTAAGTTTTAGCGCACCTGCTGTGCTTACAGCAATTTGGGTGCCGATCGTGTTTTTAAATGAAGATGGCATAAACTTGAACTGGCAAAATCCTTATCTTAGCGCTGCTATTGTCGCTATTATTGTTGCCTATAAAACACATAATATTTATTACACAACACTTGCCGGTATGGGGTTATTTCTAGTTTTGAACTAGGGCGTGTTGATCTTTGTGGATTGAAATTTGTTCAATCTAGGGGCGATTTAATTGCGGCGCAAGGTTTGTAACCTTTATACTTTATGAAGTACCGTACTAGGGTTAAAATGCTGCCAACAACAATAATAAAGATGTGAATATGCACCAATTTCATCAATTAAGCGCAACAAGCTTACAAGGTAACACTATTAATTTTAATGATTTTGTAGGTAAAGTTGTGCTTATCGTTAATACCGCAAGTGAATGTGGATTTACCTACCAGTATGAGTCATTGCAAGCTTTACATACTAAATATGCCGACCAAGGTTTAATTATTTTAGGATTTCCGTGTAATCAATTTGGTCAACAAGAACCCGGAGATGCTACTCAAATAGAGCAAGGATGTTTGATTAATTATGGGGTCAGTTTTTTAATGGCAGCCAAGGCGGATGTTAATGGTGAGCACGCACACCCTGTATTTCGCTATTTAAAGTCGGCTTTGCCAGGTTTTTTAACACGAAAAATTAAATGGAATTTTACTAAATTCTTAATTGCCGCAGATGGTACACCCATTAAGCGCTACGCACCTTTTACTAAACCAGAAAAACTAGAGCTCACTATTCAAAGAGCATTAACACAAGCTAAAAATACGCTTTAAAAAGTAATAAAGAGGCACTGAGCCTCTTTATTGCCAATACTATTGGCACTTGAACATACGAATAACTGAACATTTAAGCGCCCAATGTTAATTGGTATTTATTTATACTAGCGTGATTTAGTCGGTATAATCGCTTAAATCGTCTTCGCCTAGATTTTTACGCAAGCGCTTTTGCTCAAGGTAGTCTTCCAACTTTTTCTTAACCTTTTGCTTGTTCTTATCATGTTGATTACGTCCGAGCATTTCGTACTCATCTTCAACAAAATCGTCATCTAGCGCATCGTAACTAAATGTCTTACCCACAACCCACTCCATAAAGTGTTTGAGACCAACTAAAGATTTTATTATCGCAATAGTTGATAAAATTAAAATGTTTAACACTAAATTGCGGTGCAAATTAGCATCAAAATAAAGCCATGTGACTATCGTAAATAATCTTCATGTCAGTAATGTGAATAAATAGCGTTAAATTTCGATTGTGGAAAGTGAGAGTTTTTTATCGTATCGATAAATATTGTTTATAGCTTTATATAACTTAGTGAATTTGACTAAAAAATAGTTTTTTTATAATCAAAGTAAACTGGCTTAAAACCAAAATAAACATTAACTATTTGTTTATTAATATAAAAAAATAGTGGCACCAAACTTGTTATAAGTTAATAGTCATCAACAATAAAGTAGAGAATGCACATGAAAAAATTACTATTAGTTAGCGCATTAATTTGTACGCCAGCAGCTATGGCTCATAACGACAACGATTCAACTATTTCGTTTAGCAGTGATCAATGCGATGTAGAATTTAAAAACGACGTGCGTATTAAACCAAATGAATTAGAAATTTTTACCGCCAACAATAAAACCATGCAATTTAATTCCAATGGTGACTTAACTGTAAATGGCCAATTTGTGGCACTTAATGACTCGCAACGTGAAGCACTCACTAAATATTCTGATAGTTTACGCACCCAGTTGCCTGAAGTAGCTAACATCGCGCTTGAAGGCGTTAAAATTGCCGGCGTTGCACTAGAAGAAGTAGGTAATGCATTTAATATTGACGGCCTTGATAATATGTCTGCACTTATGGACGACATTAAAATCGAAGTAGAAAACACTTTTTACCAGCAAGGTACATTTGTGATGGGGCAACAAAGCTTTAACCAATTTGGTGAAAATTTTGAGCAACAGTTTGAAGAACAAATGGAGACGGTAGTCGAATCGGCTGTAATGCAATCTATGGGTAGTATTTTAGTCGCTTTAGGCTCTGAGTTACTTGGTTCAGGCGGCGATATGGATGCTTTTGAGCAACGCATGGAAAATATGGGCGCACAAATAGAAGAAAAAGTAGAGTTACATGCAAACGCACTTGAAAAACGCGCTAATTCTTTATGTGGCAACTTTGCCGATATTGCAAAACAAGAAGAGAAATTAGTAATGCAAGTGCCAGAACTTAAAGGTTACCAGTTATTTAGCTTTAAAAACTAATACAACCTACGTTATTTAACATCCCTTTGGCAGCACTTAAGTTTACTTAAATGCTGCTTTTTTGTGTTCTACAATATTACTTTTTAGCTAGTAAGGTAAGCTTACCCAGCGTAACTATCGCTTGTTCAATTTGCTCATTCCATTGCACACCATAGCTTAATCTGATGCAGCTTTTATATTTATTCGAGGCCGAAAAAATAAGCCCCGGTGTAATACTAATACCCACTTCTAACGCAAGTAAAAATAATTTTTGGCTATCGTACTCGCCCCCTAAATCGAGCCACATAACGCAGCCTCCCTGTGGATCGCTTATACGCGTACTTTGCGGCATGACTTGTTGTAAACACCACCGCATACGCTCTTTGTTGTCGCGCAGGCGTTGCCTAAGTACTTTTAAGTTTCGGTCGTACTCCCCGCTGGCAACAAATTCTGATAGCGTCCATTGATTTATTAATGAAGCAGAGCAGCTTAATGCTCTTTTATATCGCCGTGCTTGTGTTGCAAATTTACCAGCAATCAGCCAACCAACACGATAGCTTGGCGCAGCCGTTTTAGAAAAAGATGAGCAACTGATCACTAATCCTTTTTTGGAGTAAGCTAATGCAGGTGTGCCTCGTTTTGCTGTGAAATATAAATCACCATAAACATCATCTTCTATCAGCACTACATTTTGGCTTTCTAGTAACTCCACCAGCTGCTGCCTGTTTGTATCTGGCATGAAGCTGCCTACAGGATTACTAATCGCAGTCGAAAACAAACAAACTTTAATGTTATGCTCATTTAAAGCATGCTCTAAATCGTTTAACCAAATGCCATTATCTGGACATAATGGTATTTCGAGTGCTTTAAGGCCTAAGCTTTCGATTAACTCTATGATCCCATGATAACAGGGCGTTTCTATGGCCACTATATCACCTGGCTGTGTCACGCACTTTAGCGCGATAGCCATGGCTTCTTGCGCGCCATTGGTGATCACTAGCTCGTCCATATTAACGCCAATACCAAAATCTAAATAGCGATACACCAGCTGTTTTTTCAGCGGTACAAAACCATCTGTTGGCCCATAGTTTATGGCCTTACTGCCAGCAATAGTCATTACTCTGCGCATATTTCTGGCAAGTGCTTTATCAGTTGGCGCAGCTGCAATTGGATTAGCAATGCCAAAAGGTACTACGTTGGCCTGATGAATCGCACTGTAGACCTGCTCTATTAATGCTTGTTTATTTACAACGACTGGTTCGCGACTTAATTTAACCCGTTTAGGTAGGTTGTGCGCCATAGTGACTACTTTCAAAAAGTATCCAGACTTTTCACGCGCCTCTATTAGCCCCTGATCTTCAAGTACTTGGTACGCCTGCTTTACAGTGGGGATACTTATATTTAAGTTATCTGCCATTTTACGTAGCGATGGAAGTTTTTCGCCTGGGAGTAAAACTTGCTGAGCACTCATATCTCTAATCAACTGAATAACTTGCTGATATAAAAACTCGTGCCCTTGGCTATTTTTTTGTCTTATCATCACGCACCAAATCTGTATAGGTTACATTTATACTTTTCTGTTTATGGTAAGTATACAGATAGGTCTTAAAATAGCCACTCAATTGAGCTTTGGAGATCAACCATGAAAAGTGCAGCGCTATACATTACTACCGTTCTAATTTGGGGTTCTACTTGGTTAGCCATTGAGTTTCAGTTAGGTGATATTGCGGTAGAGTTGTCGTTATTTTATCGCTTTGCTATTGCAGCACTTTTAATGTGGTTATATGTAGCGTATAAAAAACCCGCTATGCGTTTTTCATTAGTGGATCATGGTTTTTTCGCTTTATTAGCTATTTGTAACTTTGGCTTAAATTACTTACTGCTGTACTGGGCACAAAATTACCTCTCATCAGCAATGACCTCTATCGCTTTTTCAATGCTACTCGTTATGAACATAGTTAACACTCGATTATTTTTTGGTAAACCAATTTCAAAACGAATTTATACTGGTGCTGTATTAGCTGTTTTAGGCATTACATGCTTATTTTGGCCACAACTACAGCAGTTCGACTTGAGTAACGGTGCGTTGGTCGGGTTACTACTTGCTCTTGGTGGCACCTTTGTGGCTTCATTAGGAAATATGGTAAGCGTGCGCAATTCTCAAAAACAAATTGGTGTATTGCAAGGCAATGCATGGGGCATGTTATATAGCGCTCTTGGATTAGCTTTATATGTATTAATAAATGATGTGCAATTTAGTTTAAATGCACCGACTAGTTACTGGTTATCATTACTTTATTTATCGGTATTTGGCACCGTAATCGCTTTTGGCTGTTACTTTGCCCTACTAAAGAATATCGGCCCTGCAAAAGCCAGCTACGTTATTGTTTTATTTCCGTTGGTTGCTGTCACACTTAGTAGCTTTTTTGAGGGCTTTGAATGGCATGCAAATACATTTGCAGGATTTAGCTTAGTACTACTGGGCAATGCCATTGTACTTACCCCTACAAAACGAATTAATACCTTTTTAGCAAATAGATCAATTGCTAAAGCAGGTTCTGTCCCCAGTTAGACGCGTAATTAACGCAACTAACACAAAAGCGCCTACTTTATAGTAGGCGCTTTTTTATTAACTGATAAAGTGGATATTTCGCATCATCAATTTAGCTAAAACGTATTTAACCTGAACTCTGGTTAAGATATTTACTAATATATTGAATTATAATGATATTTAAATTTATTTTTCTCTAGCCAGAGATTTTCAGTGAAAACAAGGCGAACTTACGCGTCAATAGCTGGCCTATTGCAAGTAAATTCAACGTAGTTAGCGCTGAAAATAGCTGCTC
>NZ_JACJEM010000031.1:0-52904 GCF_014164085.1 Pseudoalteromonas sp. SG45-5
AAATTGCACTATAACGTCGTTAAAAATTTTTTATTTAGAACAACTAGATACAAAAATTTTTGCCTAGTTCTAGCGTAATTTTCTTAACGTTAAATAGACCCCATATATAAGCAGATTGGTATAACCAAGTCTACTGGGCTTATAAACCTCGGCTGTGAATAAACCTTCCTGAATTAAACCAATTTAAATCCACAAAGCTCAACGCAGCTGCGTATAAATAAACATAGCGAGGTTTGGCTCGCTATGTTTTTGTTCGCTTTAGTATTAGCCTTCTAGTTGAAAGTCGTACACTGAACCTAAATTAAGCAGCTGTGTAAGTTCATCAAGTGCTTGGTAACTTTCGGTTAATAGGGCTGAGTCTGCAAAGTCACTCGCGCCTAGTTTGTCGCGGTAGTTACGTTTTGCCCAGTCACACAGCTGTGTGTATTTAGTATCCGTTAAAATAACGTCTGGGTTTACTGCAGCGAGTTCTTGCTCGTTAAGGGCTACGCGTAAACGCAAGCATGCAGGGCCGCCGCCATTTTGCATACTTTGGCGTAAATCAAAAAACTGTACTTGGTTGACTGGGTTATCAGCCATAATCATTTCTTCAATGTAGGCATTGACTGCACTGTTGCGCTTACACTCTTGTGGTGCAACTAATAACATTGAACCATCATCAAGGCTCACTAGTTGGCTATTAAATAAGTAACTACTTACTGCATCGTTAATACTCACTTTATCGCTTGGTACTTCAATAATGTAAAACTCTTTACTGCCCACATACGCGTCGCGAATATCTTGCAGTGCCAAAGCTTGGTTTAAAAATGCTTGCTGGTGGCACAGTAATACATTGGCGTTACCGACTGCAATTACATCGTTATGAAACACACCTTGGTCTATTACGTCTGGATTTTGCTGTAGTAAAATTTGGCTTGAATCTTTTAAGTTATGTAAGCGACAAATTGCTTCTGAGGCTTCAAGCGTTTGCCTTGCAGGAAATTTAGCTGGTTTTGGTAATTGGCTGTTAAACGCGCTGGCACCAAATACGAACATTTCAAGACCTTGCTCGCCGTGGCTGTCACAAAAACGAGTATGGTTTGCCGCACCTTCGTCGCCAAAAAAGCCTTGGTCTGGCAAATGGGTATGGTGCGCAAAGTATTTGTCGTTATTAAACATCGCTTTTAATAAGCGTGTAGTGGTTGCAGGCTCTAATGAACGATGAAACTTATTATTTAAATTAGCTGAAGTAAAATGTACTTTGCCGTCGGTTGTATCGGGAGATGGTGATACCGTCGCGGCATTAGCTGTCCACATTGCAGACGCTGAATAACACGCGCGTAATAAAATAGGATCTGCTTTAAATGCTTTGTGGATTACTTGAGCATCGTTGCCTGTAAAGCCTAAGCGGCGCAGTACGTTTAAGTCGGGGCGCGCATGGGGTGCAAATACACCTTGAGTTAGGCCTTTGTCGTGCATGGCTTTCATTTTTTCAAGGCCTTGCAGTACTGCCTCTTGAGGATTTGAAAAGCTTGCTGCGTTATTTAACGAGGCAACATTACCATACGATAAACCAGCGTAGTTGTGGGTAGGACCAACTAAACCATCAAAATTAACTTCCAAAGCGTGCATACACGTTCCAACTAAAAATTTTCAATAGGATGCCACAATACAACGCAATCGGGCTGCTTGCAAAGTTATAAGTACAGTGTTTTTATTGATTTTTGATGTTTTTAAATGTGGGGTTTATTGCAAGGGGGTTGTTTTTATATTGAGCGGTTAATTTGAGTTTAATAAAAAATGTACGCATAAATTTCATAGTGCGCAAAAGCTCAGCCTAAAGTAAGTTTATACAACTAAGCTTTAAGCCAAGCCTTTACACAATGCGATGTTACTTAACATAGGCGCGCTCTTTTTCAGCCGTGGTATGGGTATTTGTAGGGTCGTTAACTTGCCAAACGCTAATGTCTAAACGCCATAAGAGGTAAAGGGTATGGTATAAGTTGAACATGATTTTTCCTTGGTATTTTCACTGAACACATCAGTTTATAGGAAGAAGTATGCCAACATTAACTTGAATATTTTATGAATAAAAATCAAGTGTTTAGTATTTAAGTGCAAAAATATACTTAAGGGTTAGCACCAAAGCGGTGAAGTATTTTTAAAATATGCACCAGTGTGGTGTTTCTTTAGCAAAAAGCTCTGCAACTATTGGGTTACTTAAATGTGCAAGTCTTTTTAAAAAATGTAGTCACTTAAAAAGTAGATTAGCGGCCTATTTTTTATATGCACCAACAAAAGTAATTTTTTCATATGAGTCATTTTAATTAAAGCTTAATCGGCTAAGTCGTTTACTACTAAATCGAGCAGCTGCATTAACCGCTTCGCTTGTGTTGCATCTACACTATCAAATTTACATAAAATGTTTTTAGGAATATCGGCTGCTTTTAATTTAAGCGATTGGCCATGCTGGGTTAGCTGCACTAGGCGTTTGCGTTTGTCGTGCTCATCTTTAATAACAGCAAGTAGTGATTTGTCTGTCATTTTTTTGAGTATTTGGGTCATAGCTCCGCCGTCGATCGCGGTTTTATCTATCAGCTCTGCAATTGTTATTTCGTCTTGCTCCCACAGCGCCATCATTACTACGTATTGCGGGTAAGTTAAATTTAGCTCGTTTAAAGGCTCGCGATACGCACGCGCAATGCTGTTAGATGCCATGTATAACCGATGGCATAACTGATTTTTTAACTTTAATTGCTCAAACGACATAACTTTATCCTTTATTTCGATACATGTTATTTTAATTTGCACGCAAAGTATTTGCAATCTCTAATTACTTAATCTATTATTTTGCACACAAACTAAATTGATTACTAAACTTTGGAGTTCATTATGAATGTATTACAAAACGTAGCTTACACAGCAAAAGCAACTGCAACTGGCGGACGCGAAGGCGCAGCTAAATCTGATGATGGCCGTTTAGATGTAAAACTATCAACACCTAAAGGTTTAGGCGGTGATGACGGACAAGGCACTAACCCAGAGCAATTATTTGCCGCAGGTTATGCAGCATGTTTTATTGGCGCACTTAAATTTGTAGCGGGTAGCGAAAAAATAGATTTACCAAGCGATACACATATTAATTCAGAAGTGTCTATTGGCGCGATTGAAGGCGGTTTTGGTATTGCCGTAAAACTGGCTGTATCACTAGGTGATATGGATAAAGCAGCAGCGCAAGAGCTTGTAGATAAAGCGCATCAAGTATGCCCATATTCAAACGCAACACGTGGCAATATTGAAGTAGAGCTTTCAGTTATTTAATAGCTAACTGATATAATATTTAAAAAGCACACAACGATAAGTAGTCGTTGTGTGCTTTTTTGCGTTTTAAAGCAAAATAATTTAAATATACAAATAATCGTATATTCAATATTCCATATATTCTGTTTTTGTTTTATTGTATGTGCACTAACACTGCGAGGACACTATGGAACAATTCAATCCACTTCAATTTTATAAATGTCTAGCGGACGATACGCGTTTAAAAGCAATGCTCCTAATTAGCCACGAAAAAGAACTGTGTGTATGCGAACTGGTTGCTGCACTTGAGCTAAGTCAGCCTAAAGTGTCTCGCCATTTAGCACAGTTAAGACAATGCGGATTATTGAGTGACCGCAAACAAAATCAATGGGTGTATTACAGCATTAATAAAGCCCTGCCAGAATGGGCTAAAAATGTATTAACGCAAACGCTTACTGCTAACCCTTCATTTTATGAAAATGATTTAACGCGCTTAAACGCTATGGGTAATCGCCCTGAACGTATTACTAGCTGCTGTAACTAACTAATAAATTAACTTATTAAAGGTATTTAATTATGACTATTAAAGTAGGTATCAACGGTTTTGGCCGTATGGGGCGTTTAACACTGCGTGCAGCAGTTGGTTGGCCTGAAATAGAGTTTATTAAAGTAAATGATGTAGCGGGCGATGCTAAAACACACGCACATTTAATTGAGTTTGACTCAGTACACGGGCGCTTAGCACAACAGGTTTCTAGTGATGATAATAGCTTTAGCGTGGGTAAACACACGATTGCGGTAACCAATAACAAAGGCATAAGTGAAACTGATTGGTCAGATTGCGATGTAGTAATAGAAGCCAGCGGTAAAATGAAAACCACTGAGCTGTTAAATCAATATTTAGAACAAGGTGTTAAGCGCGTTGTAGTAACGGCGCCTGTAAAAGAAAACGGTATATTAAATGTAGTAATGGGTGTAAACGATGACCTTTTTAACGCAAAGGAGCATAAAATTGTTACGGCTGCTTCTTGCACAACTAATTGTTTAGCACCAATAGTAAAAGTACTGCAAGAAAAAGTGGGTATTAAACACGGCTCAATGACCACGATTCACGATATTACTAATACTCAAACGATTATTGATGCCCCTCATAAAGATTTACGCCGTGCGCGTTCGTGCGGTACAAGTTTAATACCTACTACAACCGGTAGTGCAACGGCTATTACACATATTTTCCCCGAGCTTAAAGGTAAATTAAACGGCCATGCTGTGCGTGTACCTCTTACTAACGCGTCAATTACCGATTGTGTTTTTGAGCTTGAACGGGGTGTTACACAAGATGAAGTAAACACCTGGTTTAAAAACGCTGCAAATAATGAGCTAAAAGACATTTTAGGCTACGAAGAAAGACCGCTTGTATCTATAGATTACAAAACAGATCCACGTAGCTGCACCATAGATGCCCTTTCAACTATGGTAATTAACAACACTCAGCTTAAATTATATGCTTGGTATGATAACGAGTGGGGTTATGCAAACCGTACTGCTGAGCTAATGCTTAAAGTTGCAAAAAGTGATTTAGTTTAATCTCATTTAAAAAGGTTTAACGTTATGTTTGCGCAGTTGGCTAACTTACCAAGTTCTATAAAACAATATTTAATAATTACTGGTAACTATTGGGCATTTACTTTAACCGATGGTGCACTGCGCATGCTGGTGGTGCTGTATTTTCATCAGTTAGGTTATGGTGCATTTGCAATAGCCATGTTGTTTTTGTTTTATGAAATTTTTGGTGTGATCACTAATTTAGTAGGTGGTTGGCTTGGCGCGTATTTAGGGTTGAACAAAACCATGAATGTAGGGCTTGGGCTACAACTTGTAGCTTTAGCCATGCTTTGCGTGCCAGGGGATTGGCTAACTGTTGCCTATGTTATGGCAGCACAAGCACTGAGTGGCATAGCTAAAGACTTAAATAAAATGAGCGCAAAGAGCGCCATTAAGTATTTAGTACCACAAGACGATGCAGGGCAAAGCCAATTATATAAATGGATTGCCATACTTACCGGCTCTAAAAATGCCTTAAAAGGGGTGGGCTTTTTTTTAGGCGGATTACTGCTTACTGTATTTGGCTTTGTAGGTGCGCTAGTAAGCTTAATAGCTTTACTCAGTGTTGCGTGGGTTATTAGTTTAATTTTTTTAAAAGGCGATATTGGTAAAGCTAAAAACAAACCTAAGTTTAAAGAGTTATTTTCTAAATCCCGGGCAATAAACTTACTTAGTGCAGCGCGCTTATGCTTGTTTGCGGCGCGCGATGTGTGGTTTGTCGTTGCATTACCGGTTTACTTAGCCGCTCAGTTTAACTGGGATCACTGGTGGGTAAGCGGCTTTATGGCTTTGTGGGTTATTGCTTATGGGCTGGTGCAATCGCAAGCACCGCGAATAACGGGGCAAAGTGATTCAAATTCACATTCAGTCAAAAAAGCGTATTGGTGGGTTGCTTTATTAAGTGGCGTAACTGGCATTTTAGCGTTGTTGATGCAATTTGATGTAGCGGTACATTTTACGCTTGTAATCGGCTTACTTATTTTTGGTGGTGTATTTGCTGTAAATTCATCGCTGCATAGTTACTTAATAGTAAGTTTTGCTAAAAACGATGGGGTGTCACTCGACGTTGGCTTTTATTATATGGCCAATGCAATGGGGCGTTTGCTTGGTACGGTGCTTTCTGGTTGGGTATTCCAAATTTATGGGCTGGTGGCATGTTTATGGGTAAGTGTGTGTTTACTCACAACTGCAACCTTAATCACCTTTTTTCTTAATAAAATTAGGTTAAATTAGCGCAATTATCTTAAATGTAGTTTTAGTTTAATAGTTTAGCTAATTTAGCTAGTATGATTTGGCAATTAGTCTAGACTGAAAGTAACTACGTAAAAGGAAGGTAAATTTAATGCGGGAAATAGCGCTAGCAAAAAAGTTATTGTGGATCAGTGTGGGTGGAATACTACTTACTGTTATCGTTTTATCGACTATTTTGTGGTCTGAGCTTTCATCAAGCAATGCTAAGTTGTCAATTGAAGCAGAACAATTAATTGTCACAGAAGTCGATGAAAAGCTAACAGCAAAAGCCGCTTCATACGGTGAGCAAATTGCCGCTTTTATAAATGAGGTATACCGAGTTCCTTTTTCTTTAGCCTCTATTTTAGGTGAATCAGCAGAAAAAAACGCGTTGAGCCGTGACTCTGCCGTGCTATTAAATAGATCGCTTATCACCGACAATGATTTGCTATCTTCTATCTATTCTCAATTTGAAAAAAATGGCTTTGACAACAGTGACGCTAACTTCACTAGCGGCTTTCCTCATTCAGTAAAAGGCGTAGGGACGCTAGAAATTTATTTTACGCGTAGTAAACAAGGTGTTGTTAAGCAACAAGTTGTAGATGATGCGAGTGAAAAATATATAACTAAACTTAATGAGTTTGGTTTGCGCGAAGCAGAGTGGTATTTATGTGCTAAGGATAGTGAAAAGCCATGCATCATGGAGCCTTATTTATACGAGATATCCCCCGGTTATTCTGAAATGATGACCTCTCTTACAGTGCCAATAATGAGGTCGGGCCAATTTATAGGATTAGCTGGTGCAGACATTACCTTACCTGTTTTTCAATCTTTAACCGAAAAGTTATCAGAAGAATTATACAACGGTAAAGCAAAAGTAACTTTGTTAAGTAGCTTAAATTTAATCGTTGGTAGTAGTCATTATAAAGATAAGCTCGGGCGTCCTTTTAAAGAAGCAATTAATGACTCTGTAAACAAAAATTTTGAGAGCTTAGATGGCGAAGGAGGAGTCTATAAATCTGGAAATGACATTTTAGTTTCATATCCTATTAAAATTAAATTAGCCGATGCAAGCTGGACGTTACTAATTGAGGTGCCTGCAGATTTAGCATTAGCTGGACCGGTTACTTTAACTAATAACATGTCAGAAATGGCCAAGTATCTTGGTTTATTAATCTTAGTATCAGGCTCAGTAATTGCTGTTATTGCTTTTATTGTCATGAAATTGGTTGTTAGTAGTGTGGTTGCCCCTTTAGAGCAGATCCAACAACGAGTTGATAATTTAGCAAGCTCAGAAGGGGATCTTACTCATACTTTAGAAGTTGATACGCATGCTGAGCTAATTGCCCTAGCTGCTGGTTTTAATCGTTTTTTATCTAAATTAAGAGAATTAATAATTCAGTTAAAAGCTGTTTCTGAACAAACAAAACATCAAGGCGAAATTGCATCGCATATCGCCATAGATACTAAGCAAAATGTTCAAGCACAATTTAAAGAGATTGAAAGCGTAGTAACGGCTATGAATGAAATGAGCGCTACGGCACTCGAAGTGGCTAGAGCATCTGAGCAATCGGCGCAACAAGCTGACGAAATCAATGGCTTAGTAGTCAGTAGTGAATCGAGTTTGTCTTCTGCGATGACGCAAGTTAAAACGATGTCAGAAGAAATTAAAGAAGCTAACCAAGCCGTTGAAAAAGTGGCATCGCGTAGTAAAGATATTACACAAATTTTGGATGTGATTCGTACTATTTCAGAGCAAACTAATTTGCTAGCGCTAAATGCTGCTATTGAAGCTGCACGCGCAGGTGAGCACGGTCGTGGTTTTGCTGTTGTAGCTGATGAAGTAAGAGCGCTTGCTTCTAAAACACGTTCATCCACTGATGACATAAGTAAATTAATTGATAGTTTACTTCATGAAGTTGGGAATGCTTCAACGGTTATCGAAAAGGGTGTGGTGCGTGCACAAAGTGCAGTAGAGGAAACATCTGTTGCATTTGATGCATTGCACAGTGTTGTGGTTAAAGTTGATGAGATAACAAATCAAATCACGCACATTGCTACCGCAGCGGAAGAGCAAAGCTTAGTGACAGAAGAGATCAACCGTAATTTAACGCTTATATCTGACGCCGCCTCGCAGTTATCTGACTTATCGGCGCAAGCTGGAGACAGCAGCGAGGTGCTCAACAAGTTGGTCACGCAGCAAGATTCAGAACTTAATAAGTTAAAAACGTAACGTTTGACTCGTGTTAGCATAAATGTAAATGGCAGTGATTAAATCACTGCCATTTACATTTATGCAAATGATTGAGGTGTGAGTTTACAAACTCTTCATAATTTTGAACATTTGATTAATCATAGGTTGAGCTAGCGATTCAACACCGGGACGATTAAAGTAACCGCGTAGCCCAGTAAACTGAACCTCAAAAAATCGTGCATAATCTTGTGCAGGTATATTATTACTCAGCTCATTATTTGCTATTGCTTGCTCAAAGAGAATTGAAAGATAGCTTTCAAATTTATCTGCTAAATCTAAACTAAGTTGATATAGGCGACTGTCTTTCTCGGCAAATTCGCAATTGGCCTTTACCAACATGCAGATTGCACTCGGTATATTTTCTTTTTTTGTGACTACATCCTCAACAAAAATGCGTAAACCATCAAGAATATTATCTGAAGTAGATAAACACTCGTTAATTTGGGTTTGCATTTGTACTGTGTAGTCTTTTAAAGATTCAATATAAAGTCCTTCCTTTGAACCAAAAGCAGAGTAAATACTGCCAGGGCGCATGTTAACTGCTTCTTGCAAATCGCGCGTTGAGGTTGCATGAAAACCTTTTTCCCAAAATAGCTGACTTGCAAGTCGGACAACGGTTTCACGCTCAAACTTTATTTTGTTCGCCATGTCATTTCTCAATTAATTTGAACACTTGCTCAATTTTAACTTGAACAGTCGCTCAAAATCAAATAGTATGTGTTTCGAAGTTACTTAAACCTAATTATTTATTGGAGCTAAACATGGCAGAATTTACTTTATACACAGCAGAAAATGCACCTGAAGAGTCAAAGTCTCTAATGGCTGATTCAGTAGCTGCATTTGGTATGGTCCCTAACTTACATGCAGTAATGGCTGAAGCGCCAACATTACTTAAAGGGTATCAAGTGCTGCATGACTTGTTTCAAAAAACATCGTTTAATGCACAAGAGCTTACTGTAGTATGGCAATCAATTAATGTTGAACATAACTGCCATTACTGCGTGCCTGCACACAGCGCTATAGCAGCTTCAATGAAAGTTGATCAAGATATTGTTGATGCATTGGTAAATCAAACACCACTTGCGGACTCTAAGCTTGAAACACTTCGTGAAACAACATTAGCAATGACACGTGAGCGCGGTGTGATCAGCGATGAGCAAATTGAAAAGTTTTTTGCAGCAGGTTATGGCAAGCAACAACTACTTGAAATCATTGTAGGCTTATCTCAAAAAGTTATGAGTAATTACACTAACCACCTTGCAGATACGCCTGTTGATGAACCATTTAAAAAATACGTAAAATAAATACGATTTTATAAATGACAAAAGGCAGCCTAGGCTGCCTTTTGTCATTTATAAATTGCGGCTATTTAAATTTAACCGTTTTTGTACTACGTGTATAAATACGTTGTTCGGGCTTTGTCCACTCACCTTTTCTTAAGTAAGAGGTCGATACAATAAATTTTTCGTCTTTTAGTTCACTCATAGATTTAACTTTAGTAATTCCTTCTTTACTACCCGTTACATCCTCATAGGCTACAAATTGAGTGGGGCTTAGCACCTTTAATGTGCCTTTAGTGTAAAAACCAGCCGTTGTGAAGTAATAAAAAACGAGTAACTCTTTTTTGCTATCGTAAAAAATCATAGATTCGCCGCCATACTCACCTTCATTAATAGAGTGTGTAGTGCGAATAGCCTTGCCATTGAGTGCTCGTTCCCACTTACCTACATCTTGAATTGGCTTTTCGCCTTGGGCTACTTCAAAGTTAGCTTGCCAAGTACCCAAAAAAGGTTGAAATACAGCTAGTTGTTTATCTAAAGTTAGGTTATTTTCATCTGCGTAACTAAACGTAAATACACACAGGCATAAGGCTAAGAATAGCGTTTTAAAATATGTCATACTTTCACTCTCTTTTTTTAGTTTTATAAAGTTAGTATAGGTGATAATTAATTGATAAAGAAAACTTTAATAACGATAGCGAGCCTTTTTATTATTTTTACTTGGCTAGCTTATACGCTTAATTACACGCTAATTTATGTACCAATCTATATCAGCGTTTTGAGCGCATTAAGCTTTTTAGTATACGCGTGGGATAAACGCAAAGCTAAGCAATCGGTATATAAAAAAGTAAATCGTACACCGGAGCGAACATTGCAGTTAATAGCGCTTTTCGGGGGATGGCCTGGTGCATTAATAGCTCAACAGTTATTGCGTCATAAGTCGCAAAAAAAACGTTTTGTTATTGTGCTGTGGTTATGTATTTTAATTAATATATGCATCTTGGGGTATGCTAACCATTATTTTAAAACACTCTTGTAATACTAATGCATTAATTGAGTGCATATTGGCGTTATAAGTACTCGGAGTCACCACACATAAAAGGGTTGTGAGTTGAATATTTGGTTAGGTAGTAGAGAAGCTAATATACTTTTATAGAAAAGTACATTAGCTAAAAAGATTTATATTGTTTACAGCGATTATTGGCCTGCCGTCGCTTTTTGCAATTGAACAGTGACTACTGTTTTTTTATCAACAACAACCCATTCTCTGTAAGTAATAAATCCTTTTTTACTTACTTCAATATCGTATTTTCCTTCTTCAAGTTCAATTGCATCTTGGTAGATAGGAGAAATATTCATAATGCGAACACGGGCATCGGCTGGGTTAGCGATAACTGTTAATGAAATTGGCGCTACAACTTCTTCAACATCCATAACGACTTCATTAACTACTTGCTCAGTTTCATCAACAGATGAAGTTGTTGAACAACCGCTTAATAAAAGGATGGCTGCAAATGCGCTTAGTTTTTTCATAAATAGTCCATTTAAAAGTATTGAGTGTTTCGAAAATTTTGGAAGAGTAAATGAAGTATTCAACTTGTCGTCCCTAACTCTCGTTTTAAAAAATAGCAACAGTTTAATATGTATCTACTGCTTATTCAATTATTGTCACTTTCGTTATGTAACTCGCAGAGTAATAACTCTACGAGTTGATATGCTTATTTTAAAGTAAATTATCCAAAGATTTAGTGATAGCTTCACTTCTTTCCACTAACTGCTCGGCCGTTTTATACATTCTTTTTTTCATCAATGCATTGGCCATTGTAATATAACGTCTTGATAACTCTTTTCGAAATGAAACTAAAAGAGAAAAGTCGCTTGGAAGTCCAGTTGATTCCAAATTTACTTGCTCTTCAAAAGCTAATAGTGCTTTATGATCGGTTATATTTTCTAGCATTTCATCATAACGTTGAAATCTTGGCAGATAGAACACAACAGCGTCTGATGTTGGGTAAGTGGCTTGTTCTCCCGCATCTAATTTTGTCTGATACGAACTTAACGCATCAATTGCCGACTCTCTTTTTAGTAAATTGGTGAATAGACTTTCAGCTTTTTGTTTATCAGTAAATATAGCCTTACCAACATTTAATAACGCTTTTTGAGATACGACGTCATCTACTTCAATGGCTTGGTTTAAAGCAACTTCAAAATTCTCAAAATGTGTAGGTGAAGGGCGATACACGTAAGTGTTGTCGACTTCGTTGAGATCGCTAATTAGCTGAGGAATACTGTTGTTATCAATTTCGTTGTAACGTGATTGTTCTAATAATAAGTTAATCCTTGATGTAATATCAAAAATTATAGATTGGCGCTCCCTAAGAACACTTTCAAGTTGAACCGAAAGTGTTTCTGAGTCAGGATAATATTCAAGCGCATTAGAATATATAGCAATTATTTCATCAAAGTTTTTAAATTTACTTGTGTTGTTGCTACTGTCGTTTGCTTGGTCAGCAAAGCTTTTCAATATAGTGTCTTGGTTAACTCTCAACAGACCCTGTTTTAACACATTATATTGTGGAGGTATTTCACCTAATCTTTGCAAAATAGCTGGGCCATTCCACGCCATCCAAGTTTCTATTTGTTGATTAATAGCATTAGCATTATCAAGCTTTGCTTCTAGCTGTTTTATATTATTGCCATTGGATAAATTCAATTGACCAGCGATGAGGATCAAAGCAGCTGATACTGCGACGAATACCATAGTTGGCTTTAGATTAGACTTAAGTTTATTTGATATGGGCACTAAAGAGTCGTGCCGTTTCGACGTTTCTAATGAAAGTGCTTTATTTAAACTTCCCCATAACCATAGTGGGCAATTTTTAGGGCGTTTAGCCGTCGTGTCTTTGGGGAGTTTGTCAGCGGCAACACGATTAAATGGATGCTTACTACTAAGTAATTCAAAGGCAATACATGCGTATGAAAACACGTCGTCTCTGAGCGTTGCATCAGCGCCTTTTAACTGCTCAGGACTTGCGTAAGTTGGTGTGTACCCACCAACTACACCTAGCTCAGTATTACTGTTTACTGCGTAGGCATCTTCAATACTTTTATGTTTAGCAATACCAAAATCGAGTACTTTTAAATTACCATTACTGTCAAAAATAATATTAGAAGGTTTAAGATCGTTATGTATTACGCCTCTTGAATGGGCATAATTTAAAGCATCGGCTAGTTGTTCTAAAATAATTTTGGCTTTTTTAAACACCAAACCCGAAGGCTTATTTCGTTTAATGATTTGCTCTAAGGTCTCCCCTTCGATCAGCTCCATTGTAACGTAATATAAGTCACCGTCTGAATCAGCAGAAAAAACTTTAACAATACTAGGGTGAGAGAGTTGCTGTGTTTTTGCTGTCTCGTCTTTTAAAAGAGAAATTGCTTCTTCAGAGTGAGAGAACTCTTCTTGTAAAATTTTGATTGCTACAAATGCTTCTGAGCGAGTCGCATTTTCTAAAAATGTATCTCTAGCTCTATAGATATAACACATTCCGCCTTGACCAATAAGTTCTTCGATCAAATAACGACCTGATATTTTTTTACCTATTAGATTAATTTTATTTTTTGGCGGTGTTCTTTTAAGATTAGAGTCAAGTGAAGCAATTCGAGTTTTATCACTTGAGCTATTGATACTGCTCATCGTAAGTCCTTTTGTTGTGTTAATGTAAATAATCGCATAGGTAAGTTTTTTATTCTTACCAACTTTCCCTCTGATACAGTCCACCATTTTTACAAAATTCTCCCACTATAGCAATGATTCAATTGCCTAATATTTAGATCTAAATCACGTCTTTGTGGCTTCGATGTTGTTTTCAATTTGTAACTAATTTAATGTTTGTAATATTTTATAAAAATCTAACGATCTACCTTGGCGGGTACTTTGAATTTTAAAGAGCAGAGCAGTACTTTGGTTGCTATGGGTGATAATTTTCTAAAGCGTTACATAATGTGTTTTTTTATTAAGATGTTTTTAATAAATAGAATTTAAAATGGCGATACACAGCGTTTTTTTAACAACATATTTTTATAATACTATTTCATTAATAAATTATATATTTCCCGTATTTTTTAGATTAGTAAGATCAAGACAGTGTCCATATATTAATTTCAATGTTGACAATAGTTTCTCTTGTACTTTATCCTAGTGCAATTGAAGATTTATGGGACTAACTTATCAAATGGAACTGATACTAAACATAACTAGTTATCATAGACTCTCACCTGAAATTGAAGCATCTAAGACAACAGAAAATGTACTCACCTTTGGCCGTTCTGAAACATGTGACTGGCACTTTCCCGATCCTGAAAAGATTATATCGAGTAAGCACGGAAGAATAGAAAAAGAAGACGATGCATTTTACGTTTATGACGACTCTACTAACGGTGTTTTTGTCAATTTTGGTGTGACGCCGCTTGGTCAAGGTAATCGACAACGCCTTTCAGATAAAGATGTACTTACTATTGGCGATTTTCAAATTGATGTAAAGTTAGTTGAGCCGCAGGGCGCTGCTACGAGCAATGCTGGTTTGTCTCAACACCGTGATGATTTTATGGGAAATAAGCCTGAGTCATTTTCGCAACCGCATCACTTTACAAACGAATCTCTGTTAGATGAATCTATGCCTGCTGTTGATATGGTACAAGAAAGCTTCTCTGGTGGTAATAATCAAATACCTGAAGATTGGGATGAGTTATCGAGTCTTATGGCTCCTGCATCTTTAGTTGCAGACAAGCCGGTTTTTGAAGAACCTCAAAAACCTGAAATTGCACCCACACCTCCAAAGCAAAATGTAGCGGCTAAAGTTCACACACCAGAGCCATCATCAGCGAAGGCCACTGTGAGCAGTGGCTCCGTGCTATCAGATGCTTTTTTAAAGGGATTAGGCGTTAAAGCCGAATTGCAGGATGCTTTAAATACACAAGAACATTGGTTCGAAATGGGGCAAGGTTTAAATTTATTACTAAACGAGCTTATGGAATCTCTGCGCCAAAGAGCGCATGTAAAAAACCAACTTCGCTTAAATCACACGATGTTTCAGACTAAGCAAAACAACCCTTTAAAATTTTCTGCGGATGTTGATGATGTTATTCAGAATTTATTCATCAGAAATAGTGCAAGCTTCCTTTCCTCTAAAGAATCAATAAAAGAAAGCTTTGTTGATACGCGCAGACACGAACATGCATTATTGGCAGGAGCTGACGGTGTATTGAAAGGAATGTTAGCGCAAGTTTCTCCGCAGCATATAAGTCAACAAGTAAATGATAACGCCAATATACTAAAGATTATACCAGGGCAGATTGATTACAAGTGCTGGAAACTATATGAAAGTTTACATGATGATTTATCGCAAGAAGTGAATACGAAAGGTGCGATGGCGATGTCAGATGACTTCTTAAAAGCATATAACGATAGAATTAAAGAAACGCTCTAGAAAGGAAAGCAATAATGTATAAAGTTAAGCTCTATTTGATGAGTTTTAGTTTACTATTTTTAGTACTCGGTTGCAGTACTGTTAATCAATTGGTTCCGCCTTCAACGGATTTAATTATTAATGTATCCAAGAACGTAAACCCGGATACATCGGATAGACCGTCTCCGGTAGTTATGAAAATTTTTGAACTTAGTTCACGTACTATCTTTGATACGCAGGATTTCTTTAGTCTTTATGATACACCTGAGAAATTACTTGGACCTGACCTAATTAAAAAAGATGAACTTGAATTACAGCCAAACTCAGTGCAAAAATATAAAATGAGTTTAAACAAAAATACTCGTTATGTAGGCGTTGTGGTTGCGTATAGAAATATAGACCAAGCTAGATGGCGATCTGTTATTGAGGTAGATCCAACTGGTTATGACGACATAGATGTTAATGTGGAAGCAATTGCTACATACATGAGAGAGCAATAAAAAGGATTTGTAAATGAGTGACAATACTCGGGTTGCGTGGACTGAAGGGATGTTTTTAAGACCACAGCACTTTCAGCAATCAGATAAACATATTGCGAATGTAATAAAGCAAGTGTGTAGCGGGAATTTGGCCGATCCGTGGGGAATACTTGAAGTAGCAATAGATACTGAATTATTGAATTCAGGTCAATTTGCTATTGAAGCATTATCTGCGATAACTCCAGATCTACTGCCGCTGGATATGCCTCAATCAACCCCATTACCAGAACCTTTGGTAGTAGGCAAAGATGTCTATGATGAGATAGTGTATCTTGCTATACCTGCGTTTAAAAATAGCGGGATTAATATCTCAGCGCCTGAAGAAAATATAGTCACTCGTTACAAATTGCATGATTTGTCTGTAAGTGATGACTTAATTGGCTCTCAATCTCAAGAAATAATCCAAGTTGCGAAAACATTCAGTAAGTTGGTGTTATCCTCAGATGATCACTCTGGTTATATTTTACTTCCTTTAGCGAAAATTTTAGATGTAAGTAGTGAAGGTAGAATAAAGTTAGACACTAAATATATTCCAGCCTCATTGCAGGTTGGACAATGTAAACCTCTTGTTGGATTAGTACGTGAAATAGGTTCGATGATTAAGCAACGCGCAGAAAGTATTGCCGTTAGGCTATGCCAAGGTTATGCCGGAAGTACGTCTGTTGCTGACTTTATTATGCTACAAACACTGAATAAGTATGATGCGGTATTTGAAAACCTATTAACAGTCAATAACCTCCACCCAAATGTATTTTATACGCGGCTTATTGAGCTCGCAGGAGAGTTGTCTACGTTCAGTACGGTCAACAAAAGAGTGCCTAAGCTTCCCAAATACGACCACAAGAATTTAGGACAAGTATTTAGCGAAGTCGTTAATTTCTTATATCAGTCATTAAGTCATGTAATAGAGCAAACAGCGACTGAAATTAAGCTGGAGCAAAGTAAGTTTGGTATTTCATTTGGTGCTTTAAAAGACAAATCGGTGCTTAATTCAGCTCAATTTGTTCTTGCTATCAAAGCAAGTGTGCCACATGAAGAATTACGTAAAATACTCCCGTCACAAATAAAAATTGGCAGTGTTGAAACAATTCGTGATCTTGTAAATAATCAAATTCCAGGAATAACAATTAGTAGTTTACCTACCGCACCTAGGCAAATTCCGTATCATGCAGGCTTTCATTACTTTGAGCTAAATAAGCATGGCGAACACTGGGAAAAACTTCGCTCAAGTGGTGGAATAGCTATTCATTTATCAGGGAATTACCCAGAACTTCAATTAAGCCTTTGGGCTATTAGAACTTAACTTTTAAAGGAAGAGTTTCAATGGACGAAACCATTATAAAACCTCGCCCTGGTAGATTGGGGCGAAATGCACCAAGTATTAATACTGATAGCAATGACGCTGATAAGACCGTAATGTCGGTAGAGCCACCATCAGCTAGACAAGCAAGCAATATTAAAGTATCTATATTTAAAAACCCTCTTTTAGAAGCTGCCACAGATTGTTTTTCATTAGTTATCTCAATTAGTCAGTCAAAGGAGATGACTAATTTAGCAGCACTTAAGCATCGCTGTGTTGAAGCACTAAAGCGCTTTGAAGTTGAAGTTCGAAGCCAAAATCTACCTAAAAATGTGATTAATAATTCTCGCTACTGCTTGTGTGCAATCTTAGATGAATCGGTATTAAATTCAAAGTGGAGTTCAATGGAATGGGCCGATGAAAGCTTATTGTCAACATTCCATAAAGAAACGTTTGGTGGCGAATATTTTTACACTCTTCTTGATGATGCATTGGGTCAACCCGAAAAAAACAAACAGTTTTTAGAGCTACAATACCACTGCCTAAATTTAGGTTTTAAAGGGAAATATAGACTAGATACAGGCGGAGATAATAAAGTCGAAGAGTATCGCTCTCAACTTTATCATCTTTTAAATCAATTAGATGGCCCAGTTAGTAATAAATTATCCCCCAATTGGAAAAGCAGAGTCGCTGCAGGTGTTGAACTAAGAAATCAAGTCCCACTTTGGGTCGTTTTCTCTGTGTTAGGTTTAGTGCTGCTCACTGTTTATTTATTTATTAACATGAGGCTCAATGATGCCGTTTTTTCCGTTAATGAAAAGCTTGCCGTCATTCATCCTCTGGCAAATGACGTATCTATTGATAAAAAAGACCAACAATTACTCGTTTTAGAACAGTTATTACAAACTGAAATAACAATGGGCATTGTCGAAATTAAAAAAAGTAATGATCGTATTCGAATCTCGATTAATAGTGAAAGTCTTTTTAATCAAGGAGATTCAAAATTGCTGCCTTCTTTTCAGCCTATTCTTGAGAAACTCGCACTTAGTTTAGAAGGGACAAAAGGGCGTATATTAATTACGGGTCATACTGATGACACGCCTATTAATACCGATAGATACCCCTCTAATTGGCATCTTTCTTTAGCCAGGGCAACACAAGTCGCTAATTCAATGGCTAAAAGTACAAACCTTAGTGGACGTTTATGGCCAGAAGGTAAAGGTGCTGCAGAGCCAATAGCCAGCAATTCAGATTCAGCTTCTCGGTCATTAAACCGACGAATTGAAATCGATTTATTATTTTAATGGGGCTGACATGAGTTTCTCGCAAAAAATTAAAAAAATGACATACGCGCTTACATCACGCACTGGGATATTAATTATAGGTTTTCTTGCTCTATCATTATTGATCTGGTTTGGCGGTCCATTAATTGCTGTTGCTGATTACGTTCCATTAGAAAGCATAGCCTCAAGATTGTTAACAATATTGCTAGTGCTACTCGTTTTTTCTGTATCAAAAATTTATCGTCTTATGCAACAAAGCAAAAGAGACGAGAAAATGGCTGATGAGCTTATTGACAGTGATGATTCAAATAGCAGTGAAGTTAACGAAGAGATCACAACGTTAAAAGCAAGAATGAACGAAGCGATTGATCTGCTTAAAGATGTTAAGTTATTTAAAGGCAAAAATATTTATCAGCTGCCTTGGTACATAATGATAGGCCCGCCTGGTGCGGGTAAAACAACAGTAATACACAACTCAGGATTAGATTATCCGCTTAAGGATAAGTTAGGAGTTGATTTAGTGCACGGCATAGGTGGCACTAGAAATTGTGATTGGTGGTTTACTAATAAAGCAGTACTGATAGATACAGCTGGCAGATATACAACGCAAAACAGTCATGCAAAGCATGACTCACGAGCATGGGAAGGCTTTTTAGGTTTACTTCGAAAGTACCGCCCACTTAGGCCTATCAACGGTGTCATGATCAGCATGGGTATTTCTGAGCTAATGAGCCAGACCAAGACCGAAAGAAACCTGCATGCTCGCGCAATAAAACAAAGATTACAAGAGCTTCAAAATCAACTTGGAATGACTTTCCCTGTCTATGTTATTTTTTCGAAAGTAGATTTAATTGATGGGTTTAGAGAGTTTTTTGGTGAATTAAGCGAAGAAGAATGTGAACAAGTTTGGGGTGTTACCTTTGAACTTGACCTTGCAAAAGACACCCAAGTTGAAGCTTTTAATAAAGAATTCCATTCGTTGATTTCTAAACTAACAGAAATGCTAAATCGTCGATTGATCAATGAGCGAAATGAAGTAATAAGAGCTAAAATATTTGAATTTCCAAGGCAGCTTAGGGTATTACAAGGTGTTGCTGATGGATTTTTAAAGGAAATATTTACACCTAACGCATATGAAGAATTGCCGATGTTTAGGGGCGTTTACCTAACAAGTGCGACCCAAGAAGGTACACCTTCGAGCTTTTTAAGTGATAGCAATTTAGGAAAATCTGAGCATATAAATCAGTCAAAAAGCTTTTTTATAAAAAATGTTTTAGAAAGTGTTATTTTTCCTGAGCAGAACTTAGCCAGCACTAATAAACACCATGATAAGCAAAATAAATGGTTACGCATTGTGAGCATTACCTTTGCCTGCCTAGCGTTATTTGGCTTTTCAATTTCTTGGTATTTTAGTTTTGCGTGGAATAGTAATTTAATTTCTGCAACAGAAGAAGCCATTGTTACCTATCAAGAACTTGATTCGGCTTCTTTTGATCGTAATAACCTACTTGTTCTCAATGATAGACTCAATGCTTTGAGAAATTTACCTGCAAGTGGGCCGCTTGTAAGCGAGTTACAAGAGTCGTCATCGTTTGGCTTTAATAAGTTAAGCGAAATAAAAGAGTCGTCGGTTAACGCTTATGATCGCTCTTTACAAACGTATCTAGAACCTTTTGTAGGCAATACATTAATTAAAGAAATGGAAGCTCACCCGGAGCACCTGAGCTATTTATATGAAACATTAAAATGCTATTTAATGCTATTTCAGCCTGAATACTTCGAAAGCGAAGATATTACGGCGTGGTTTAATGCTTATTTAGAAAGAAACTTACCTGGTGATAAAAATATGCAAACCAGGGATGAGTTAATGGGCCATATTTCTGCATTATTAAACAAAGGCATCACTCAAAGTGACATCGATAATCAAGCTGTGCGTACAGCTCGTAGTGAGCTAACTAAACTACCGATAGCAGAGAGAGCATATCAACGGCTTCAAGCTGATTTTCTTAACAGCAGTATTCCGCCGTTTAGACTCACTGACATTATTAGTTTTGAAAGCGCTCAAAAGTTTACTTTTCGTAACAATGGTGAGCTCACCAGAAGTATACCTGGTTTGTACACGTTTAACGGTTTCCACGGTATTTTCAACGTTGAAAAAAGTAAAATGCTCGGTAATTTAATGGCCAGTAGCTGGGTTTATGGTGAAGAAGCATCGGGCACTTATGACATATCTAAAGACGAAATTGAGAAAAAATTAGAGCAACGTTACTTCCAAGATTATATTTATTATTGGCAGTCATTTTTGGATGATTTGAGTCTTAATCAGTATAGTTCGCCTGCTGAAGGGGTTAATGTTACAGATGTACTCGCGGGCTCTGAAGCACCAATCAAAAACATCATCGCAGCGGTCCAAAAAAATGTTCAATTAACTAAATTACCTGTATCAGAAAACCAGAAGGTCGCAGGTAAAGTTGCCGGTAATGCCGCTAAAATTGCACTGCAAACTAAGGCGAATCGGATCAAGCGATTTTTACCTGATGAGGCACCCACGTTTGATATTAAATTACCGGGCCATCAGGTTGAAGAGGCATTTGAAGAGGTGATAGCAATTGACTCGCAACAATTAGATAATATTCAAAAAAACCTTAGAGAGCTTAATGTCTATTTAACCAAGCTTGACCGAGGCGATCAGCTAAAAGATTCAATAAAAGATCAAATTAGCGGTAAAAGTAAGCCTAGCTTTATACGTCAATTAGAATTTCAGAGTCGTGATTTACCGTACCCGTTTAATAGCTGGTTGTTAGACATAAGCCGAGATACAAGCAATATCACTAAAAATAGTGCAAACAGACACTTAAATGAAATTTGGAAGAGTAAAGTGTTAAGAGAATACAACGCTGCAATTGTTGGCAGGTACCCTTTTGCACCGCAGGCTGATAAAGAAGTGAACATGAAAGACTTTACTCGCTTTTTTGGCCCAAATGGCACAATTGACTCTTTCTTTAATAGTTACGTTGCACCGAGTGTTGATATAAGTTCAAGTCCTTGGAAGTTCGAAAAAGATATTGGTATTGGTAATGAAGCACTAAAAATGTTTGAACACGCTTACCAAATTCAAACCGCATTTTTCGACCGTGGTAGTGATACACCAAGGATTGAATTTGGGTTACGCCCACTTGAACTTGACCGTACCGTATCTAGCTTAATGATAGAAATTGATGGCCAGTCTATGACGTATCGTCATGGCCCGTTAAAAGTAACTAACTTTATTTGGCCTGGCGCTTCAGGACAAAGTAAAACAAGAGTTGTATTTACTCCTCCAAGTGGTGGACGTTCTATTAACACGACTTATCAAGGTGAGTGGTCACTTTATAGAATGCTTGATGAACTTAGCGAAAAAAGAAGTGAAACACGTAAAGATCTAAAGCTGCATTTCTCATTAATGGGAAATAATGCAAAAGTAGAGCTCTTGCCTAAGTCAATTAGACACCCATTTTGGAATTCAAGTGTAGAGAAGTTTTCATGTCCGACGCGATTATAAATATTGGTTACTTAGGCAAAGTGCCTTGTTTAGGTGACTTTGTTCAAGATAATGTCTCTAAAGACTTCTCAAAGCATTGGGAGCAATGGCTGCAAGCAGCCATTGCTGTTAGCAAAGAGCAACTTGGGGATGTATGGCAAGATAGTTATTTAACAGGTCCTGTTTGGCATTTTGCTTTGAGCCCAAATATAGTAGGCGATAAAGGCGTTATGGGGACATTGCTCCCAAGTATGGATGCAGTTGGCAGACATTATCCTTTTACGGTTTTGAGTACTACAGACAATAACCCTATTGATATCTTAAATTCAGGCGTTTTTTCACTTGAATATGAAGATGTAGTTTTAAAAGTTTTAGACGGTTCGGTCGATCTTTTTTCATGGCGAAAAGAGGTCTCTAAAACGATTAAAATCGCAGCTTGTGAAAACAAGCAAGTGACTTACTCCCACTCTGTTGATAAAAATAAAGATGGTGAAGCTTTTGAATTTTCAGGAACAGAACTGAGCAGTGATGTTTTGAAAGATGCGATGCATGCATTATTGTATAAAAAGCATGGTGAATACAGTGTTTGGTGGACACATGGCTCTTGTAATATAAAGCCCATGGTACTGATAACTTCAGCATTACCTCCTATAAATCAAGTTGCGGCAATGTTAGATGGAAGATGGAAGCATTGGGAATGGAATTACACACAGGTAAAAAATAGTGATTAGCAATTTTAATACAAGTTACGCAATTACTCACCGAGGTGTTGTAAGACAGCTCAATGAAGATTCCCATGTAGAGATAAACAGCCATAACTTATGGGTTGTGGCTGATGGAATGGGGGGACATGAGGCCGGCGAGGTTGCAAGTCAGTTAGTTGTTGACGTAATTAGAGCAAAAGTACAAGAGCGCGACTTAAAAGACTTAACTGTTTCTCACATTGTAAGTGCGATAGAAGAGGCAAATAAACAACTAAACGATTACAGCTCCCAGTATCTCGAAAACAAAACAGCGGGTAGTACCGTTACAGCATTATTTGTCAAAGATGGAAAGTATTATATTTTGTGGGTAGGCGATAGCAGAGCTTACTTGCTGCGCAATGGAGTACTTACGCAAGTATCAAGAGATCATAGCCAAGTTAATGATTTAATTGATGAAGGGATTATTTCTGTAGAGGAGGCTAAAGATCACCCTCTATCGAATGTAATAACGCGAGCTGTGGGTGTAATGGAAAACGTAAACGTTGATGTTATTCAAAATGACATTAAAACGGGCGATCTTTTCTTACTTTGTTCTGATGGACTAACAGGCGAGTTGTCTGATGATGAAATATGTTTATCATTAGAGCCAAGCAGTATTATTGACTCAGGAATGGCCTTAATGCACTCCTCTTTAGTGCGAGGTGCTCGAGATAATGTAACGTGTATTATTGTTAAATATGATGAGACTAAAAGTAATCAGCATAGTGAAACCTTTAATATTCAAGATGAAGCGACAATCCCTTTATTTACTAAATAACCTGAACTCTGGATAATAAATCTATCTCGAGCAGCTATTTTCAGCGCTAACTGCGTTGAATTTACTTGCAATAGGCCCGCTATTGACGCGTAAATTCGGCTTGTTTTCACTGAAAATTTCTGGCTAGAGAAAAATAAATTTAAATATCACTATGATTCAATACGTTAGTAAGTCTCTTAACCAGAGTTTAGGTTAAATAATCAGATTTGAGGTTAAATAGTTTGTTTACTGGCATAAAGTTTTTTAAAATAGGCGCTATAAACGGAACTGAACATGGTTTGACTGAATCATTTTCTCACCAGCAAAAATAGTAAATTAGTACGTGATTGTTTTTGTATTCGCAATAGTCCGCACATAAATGCTAGTGTGGCTAGGCTTGTAATTTCTTATAAAGAATGTAATATAAAATCCGCCTCGCTTTATTGGGGTTTTATGGATAATTATTAGGACGACGGAATGTTTTTATTAGACGAATATATCTCCCCTATTTCAGATACTGAGTTTGCAGGCATTGATCCTCGCTCAGATGTTTCTCCTACGTCCACATATTATGCCTTAAAAGATTTAAGAAACCAGTTAAGAGCAGCTGAAAGAAATGCTTTAGTTGATGAGCAAGGTATTGCATCTTTATCCCGTGATTGGTTACCTTTGCTTGAGCAATGCAGTAAAGCAATTAAAACTGAAAGTAAAGACATTGAATATATAGCATGGTTCATAGAGGCGATGTGCCGTATTTACGGGTTTAAAGGTTTAGCATTTGGTTTTAATGTTGCACATAATTTAATTGACAGTCACTTTGAATCACTTTATCCAACATTGGATGACGACGACGAAATTTCGGATAAAGTATCGGCGTTAGCTGGCTTAAATGGAGCCGCTGGTGAAGGGACTTTGATTATTCCTATCAAGAGCATCTACCTTACAGATAGCGTAAGTATCGACTCTTTTTCTTTTTGGGAATATCAACAAGGTTATGACGTATCGCGCTTAAGTGACGACAAACGAGAAAAAAAGATTACTCAGGGCTCAGTTGACTTTGAACTAATTGAAAAGAGTGCAGCAGAGACAAGTACAGAGTTTTTTGTTTCACTTAAACAAGATATAGAAAAAGCGATTGAGCAGTTTTCAATACTCAGTGACGTAATGGATAAAGCAACGGGGCAACCCCAACCAACGTCGAGTATTAAGCAAGCACTTGAAGTCAGCCTTACGGCTGTGAAACATGTTGCAGCCGATAAGCTTGAAGCGGCTGAGAAAGCGCTTGCTGAAAATAATAAAGAAGAAGAAATTGAATTGAAAGATGATGACGTTGAATCGACAGCAACAGTGGTCGAAAAAGCGAATAATCACGAGATAAATTCAAGAGAGAATGCGATAAAAAAATTGAAAGAGATCGCTCTGTTTTTTAGAAATACAGAGCCTCACTCACCAATGTCGTACACCATAGAACAAGTAATTCGATGGAGCGAATTATCGCTGCCTGAATTATTAAATGAACTAATTACAGATAGCGATGCTAGGACTGGGTACTTTAAGTTGTCTGGCATTAAAATCAGCGAAACTGAAACATAGGTAAAAGGAGTTCTCAATGAGTATCCATGATAAATTAAAACGAGTTCGTAAACCGAGAGTACACATCACTTATGATGTAGAAACGGAAGGCGCAGAGGTAAAGAAAGAATTACCATTTGTTGTTGGTGTAATGGGCGATTTCTCTGGTGATAATACCGATGCTTTAAAACCTCTTAAAGACAGACGATTTATACAAATAGATCGTGACAGTTTTAATGATGTTTTAAAACGTATGAGTCCGTCACTAAGCTGGAAAGTTGCAAATACATTAACGGATGATGGTTCTGAATTTCAAGTCGACCTTAATTTTAAATCAATAGAAGACTTTGAGCCTGCTGCCGTTGTAAATCAAGTAGAACCATTACGTAAGTTAATGGAAACGAGAAACAAACTACGTGATTTAATGACTAAAATTGATCGTTCAGAAGAACTAGAGAATGTATTAGAAGAAGTACTAAGTAATACAGCAAGTTTAGATTCTATCGCGAAGGAATTGAAATTAGAGGAGACTGAAAAATGAGTACTGAACAATTAAGTACAGAACTAGAGTCTACTTCTGAGGCAAGTTCTTCACTTTTAGAACAAGCTATCGGCGCAACTAAACAAACAGATGCAAGCCGCGCTGAAGAGTTACTTAAAACACTGACAGAAGAAGCATTAAAAGGCACTGTTCAGTGGAATAAAAACATGACAGTGACGTTTAATGAAGCTATTCAATTAATCGATCAAAAAATATCGAAACAGCTTAGCGTTGTTATGCACAGTGAAGAGTTTCAAAAGCTTGAAGGTTCATGGCGTGGTTTACACCACCTTGTAATGAATTCAGAAACGAGTGGTACGCTTAAAATTCGTGTTCTGAATATGAAGAAGAAAGAGCTTCATAAAGATTTAAGTAAAGCGGTTGAATTTGATCAAAGTCAGACCTTTAAGAAAATATACGAGTCTGAATTTGGAACGCCTGGTGGCGAACCGTATGGCACTATTGTAGGTGACTTTGAATTTACTAATCACCCAGAAGATGTTGAAACGCTTAGTTTAATGTCTAATGTTGCCGCAGCTGGTTTCTGCCCATTTATTGCTGCATCATCACCTTCTTTATTTGGTTTTGATAACTGGGAAGAGCTAACAAAACCTCGTGATTTAGAAAAAGTTTTTGAATCGCTAGAATATACAAAATGGCGTTCATTTAGAGATAGCGATGATTCACGTTTTGTATCATTAACTATGCCTCGCTTCTTATCTCGTCTGCCGTATGGTGCGGCGTCAAAACCTGTAGAAGAGTTTAACTACGAAGAGTTTGAAGTTGAGCCTAAAGCGGGTCGTTCAGTGAGTACTGAAAATAAAGACTACTGCTGGAGTAATGCAGCCTATGCGATGGCGACTAATATGACAAAAGCCTTTGCTCAATACGGCTTTTGTACTGCTATTCGTGGTGCTGAAGGCGGTGGTAAAGTTGAAGGTCTTCCTACGCATATATTCACAAGTGATGATGGTGATCCGGATCTAAAATGTCCTACTGAAATCGGTATTACAGATCGTCGTGAAGCAGAGCTAAGTAAATTAGGTTTCCTACCACTTTGTCATTATAAAAACACAGATTACGCTGTTTTCTTTGGCGGACAAAGCTGTCAAAAACCAAAGATATATTCGACACCAGATGCAACTGCAAATGCTGCTATTTCTGCTCGTCTTCCTTATTTAATGGCAACATCTCGTTTTGCTCATTATCTTAAAGTTATGGCGCGCGATAAAATCGGTAGCTTTATGGAAGCTGAGGATGTTGAGTCTTGGTTAAACCGTTGGATCCTGTCATACGTGAATGCGACAGAAGGGGGTGGTCAAGATATTAGAGCACGTTACCCATTAGCTGATGCAAAAGTATCTGTTAAAGAGATCCCAGGCCAACCAGGCGCTTACAATGCGGTTGCTTGGTTAAAGCCTTGGCTACAAATGGAAGAACTGACTTCTTCTTTACGTCTTGTAGCTAAAATTCCAGAGATTGGTTAATAAACTAATCTCAAGCGTTAAGGATAATGCAGTAGAATGAATCACGAAGAGTTTTCATTTATAAATCAAGACATTGCTTTTCAACAAAAAGCACAGTCTCGAATAAGTGATAATGATGCTTTGCTTGATAGATTTTTGAACGAAAAAAATCTAGATAAAGCATTGTTATTATGGCTTGAAGGCTCTTCTGATTCACCTATTTCATGGAATAAGGAATCTATAGGTCCCTACCTACAACGTATAATTGTGGAATTAGATCAACAAATATCTAATCAACTAAACACGATTATTCACGCGAAAAAGTTTCAAAAATTAGAAGCCAGCTGGCGTAATTTATGGTGGCTGTTACTGCAAAGTGAGCAGTACGACAAAGAAAATAAAGTAAAAGTAAAATTATTAAATTGCGACTGGGTTACATTATCAAAAGATGTAAATAAAGCGATTGATTTTGACCAAAGTTTGTTTTTTCAATTACTTTACCAAAGTGAATTTGATAGTGCTGGAGGAGAGCCTTTTGGCGTTGTTATTGGCGATTATGAAATAACCAATACTTGCTCTGAGGGAACAACTCACAACGATATCGACACCATTAAAGAAATTTCAAGAACTGCGGCCGCTGCATTTGCTCCCTTTATTTGTTCTGCCTCAGCTAATTTGTTTGGTGCAGATAGTTTTTCAGACTTGGGCTATTATTCAGATCTTTTTAATCATTTTGAGCAGCCAGAATACGCAAAATGGCAGAGTTTTAGAAAAATGGAAGAGTCCCGATTTGTTGGATTCACATTACCCCATGTATTAGTAAGGCCCCCTTACAGCAATGATGGAAAACGCCATCAAGATTTTTATTTTAAAGAACAAATAACCAACCCTGAGACAGATATGCTTTGGGGTAACGCCGCTTATCAGTTTGTATCAACAATAATAAGAGCCTATTGCGAAAGTGGTTGGTTTGGTCATATTCGCGGTATAGAGCCTGGGAAGATTTCTAAAGGGTTAGTCACAGGACTTGCTCGAGATAGTTTTGCTAACGATACTTATCAAAAAGAGGCAAAACCGCCTTTAGATTTACTGGTAACCAGTAAATTTGAGAAACAATTTTCTGAACTTGGGTTTATTCCAGCATCGTCTGTAACAAATACTGAGCATATTGTTTTTTATAGTAATGCATCGGTTCAAAAAACAATAAACTACGATTCAAATGCTGCGAATATCAATGCCCGTTTATCATCGATGCTGCAGTATATTTTATGTGTTTCTCGATTTGCGCATTATTTAAAACTATTAGCACGTGACAGAGTGGGTTCTTATAGTACAGCACAGGCCTGTGAACGAGATTTACAAGCTTGGATAAATAACTATACCACGGCATCAGATTCCGCTTCTGAGCATATTAGAAGCAAGTACCCATTGAGTAATGCTAGAATAAAAGTTAGTGAAAACAAGGCTAACCCAGGGCACTATTTTTCTGTTTTGCAGTTACAACCACATTTTCAATTAGATCAAATGGTCTCTAGTATAAAATTAATTACAGAGCTCAGTCCTCATCATAAAATAAAGGAATAGTCATGAAAAAAATACATAGCTTAATTCGCGAGGGTAAACTTACTGATGCATTATCTTGGTGCGCAACACAATTACAAGATGAGCCTTTAAACTTTGATATCAGAAGTATTTATGCTGAGTTACTTTGCATTAATGGCGAGCTTGAAAAAGCGGATAAGCAGTTAGACTTTATGGTTCAGAAAAACCCAGAGTTTGCGGTGGGTGCAGTTAACCTTCGCCACTTAATTAGAGCACAGCAATCAAGAGTTGATTTTTATCAAGGTAAAGGCATCCCTAAGTTATTTCATGAAGCGGATGAGCTTGATACTTTATTTTTAAAAATGCATATGGCTTTACTCGAAGGCGAGATTGATGAAGCGGGCAAATTAGCAAAAGAAATGGAATTGCTAAGAATTGAAACGTCTCAAGACAGCGACTCAGTAGTGAGAGACCTTGATGACAGCCTAGCGCCATATTTAGAGGTTTTAGGCACTAATGGTGAGTTTTATTTAGCAAACTTTAATGAGATAGAAGCATTAAAAGTAGAGCCAAACGCATCGTTACTTGAAAGTATTTGGTTAAGAGTTGAAATTACTATTAAAAATGATGGTCCTTCAGGTACTGCACATTTACCGCTGGTGTATGCAAACGCAGATACAGAACTAGAAAAGCTAGGGCAAGTTTCTGATTGGGTCGATCTTAAAGAAGAGCTTACTATTGGTAAAGGGATGAAAATGCTGTTTGTTAACGACGAGGCAATCACTATCCCAAATTTAAAAATAAACGTGTTCGAAAGCGTTTAATCCATTTGAACTATTATGATTGAACATAAGCAACAGCTTCAAGCATCTATTATCGATAGACTTATCGACGATGAGCCAGACTTTCAAGATGCGCCTTCTCGTACAGAAGGTATTACCATTAGTGAGCTAAGAAATAATGTACGAAGGGATATAGAAGCGTTGCTTAATGCAAGGATCCAATGGCATACCTGGCCATCGCAATATAATGAGTTAGCAACATCTTGCTTATCATACGGTCTGCCAGACTTTTCAAGTATGTCTGTAAGCTCTCACGAAGGGCGAACATTATTGTGTGAAACCGTTAGGGACACAATTTTAAAATTTGAGCCGCGATTTCTTGAAGTTGAGGTGTTTACAGATGAAGAAGTGCCTGTAAATAGAGTGCTTAACTTACGTATAAATGCGCTTTTGTATGCGGATCCTGAACCTGAATTTATCAGTTTTGACTCTGAGGTTGAGCCCGTTAACTTAGGTATGAAGATTATTGAGGCATCTTTATGAACGATGAATTATTAAAATATTACAATCGTGAATTAGCATTTGTGCGTCACTTAGGTAAAGACTTTGCAGATAAATACCCAAAAGTAGCTGGGCGTTTAAAGCTAAGTGAAGATCACATTGAAGACCCTCACGTATCAAGGTTGATTGAATCATTTGCTTTTTTAACAGCAAATATCAGGCAAAAATTGGATGACAGTTTCCCAGAGTTAACGGATGCTTTATTGGGCCAAATGTTTCCTGATTATCAAGCGCCTATTCCCTCAATGTCGATAGTAAAATTAGAAGCAGAAAATTTATCGACAACCGGTATTATCATTCCAAAAGCGAGTGAAGTAGAAACCAATGTTGAGTCGATGAAACAATGTAAGTTTCAAACTTGCTACGAAACCTACCTATGGCCTGTAGAAATTACCAATGTGCAGTTTGATAACAGCCCATTTGTTGCACCTAAACCACGTTGGCATGAAAAAGCGAAATCTATATTTAAGCTAGAATTAACCGGTGAGTACGAAGGTGTATCACTTGCTGAAACAGGGCTTGAAAAACTAAGAATATTTATAAATGGACAATGGCATCATACTCTAAAAGTGTATGAGTTATTGTTTAAGCATTGCATCGGCATTGCATTTGATAATGGTGAAGAAGGAATTAAGTACTTATCCAAGAGTCAGCTAAAAGCCGTTGGGTTTAGTTCAAATGAAGCCGTTGTTCCCTATTCACAACGCTCGTCTGCGGGCTATCGTTTATTAGTTGAAAATTTTACTTTTCCGGAGAAATTTAGGTTTTTTGAATTACAGGGGATAAAATCGTCTCTTCCAAAAAAATCGAATCAATGTAATGTTTATTTTTACCTAGATACAGAGTCAGCTGAGCTTGAAAAACAAGTCGATAAAAATATGTTTTTGCTTGGTTGCACACCCATCATTAACTTATTTGAGCAAGAGCTGGAACCGATTCGTCCGGAAATAAGTGAGTATGAATACAAATTAACGCCGCGCTATATGGATTCAGAGATCTCAGAGGTAATTGGTCTGACTGAAGTCATTGCTTTTGACCATAAAGGTAACAAGCAAGTTGTGTCTCCTTTTTATGGGCAAACACACCCAAAATATCACGGTCATGCTGATTTATTTTGGCATATACGCAGAGAAACGGCCTCATGGGCAGGTGGTTATGTTGAATCCGGAACTGAAACATTTTTGTCTCTAGTCGATGCTACATTTGAAAATACCGCAATGGAGTATGGAGAAGGGAATACTGTTTTAACTGTCCGTGCAAATTGTAGCAACAGAAACTTGCCAGCCAGTATGCCTTTTGGTGATGATGAGCTGGGTTTATTGATGCCTGAGCGTGGTGATGTTATTAAAAAAATTCGCTGCTTAATCCCTTTTACTCACGCTGTTCGGCCTATTTTGGCGGACGCGACGAGATGGCAGTTAGTAAATCATCTAACCCTGGACACATTTAGTGGTGACGATGCTTGCAGCAAACTTAAAGAGGTATTGAGACTTTATGATTTTAGGGCCTCACCACAAACAAAAGGCATGATTGATAATATTTATAGAGTATTAATTACGCCCTCTACTGCACGAGTTGTGCAAAGTGGTAGAGTGAGTTTTGCAACAGGCAGTGATATTGAAATTACCTTTGCTAATGATGATTTCTCTGGCAGTGGTATGTTTTTCTTTGCATCTATTCTGGACCATTTTTTTGCGCAGTTTTCAGCTATAAATAGCTTTACGCGTGTCAGTCTTCGCTTAAAAGAACAAGAGCAAATATATTATCAATGGCCGGCAAGAGTCGGTGATAGTCCTCTTTTATGATTAAGCATATTATTTCTCAAGCGTCGCAAATCGACTTTTATAAAGCGGTTTTCATTATTGAAAATCAGCTTAAAAAGCAGGGATTAGAGCACCGCCATGTTGGTTACGATAGTAATCCCAAACAAGAGTTGATTAAATTTACATCAACTCAAAAGTTTGGCTATCCTGGTAATGCAATTACTAAATTAGAAGAAACCAGCTACGAAGAGGGTTTACATAAAGTCACGATGCAAGTGTCGTTTATGGGGTTAACGGGTTGCTCAGGTGCTTTACCACAGTTTTATAGTGAACTGGTTATGCAGCGTTTGAGATACAAAGATACGACGATGCGTGATTTTTATGACATGTTTAACCATCGTCTAATTTCACTGTATTACAGAGCGTGGAAAAAATATAAACCAGCGCTTAATCATATTAATAAAGATAAAAATAAAGACTCGTATACCCAAATTTTAGGGTTATTAAGTGGTGGTTATAATGAGCACCAACTTCATTTTTCGGGTTTATATAGTCGAAAAATTAGAAATGCCTCTGATCTTAAAAACATTTTAACTTCTTATTTAGAGTGTAATGTTCAGATCAAGCAAATGGTCGGCCAGTGGCATAAGTTGCGATTACAAGAACAAACATGCTTAGCCAGCCAAGTACTCTACGAAGGACAACATGCTCGTTTGGGCGTTGATACCGTTATTGGTAAGCAAGTGTGGGATATATCATCAAATATAGAAGTTCATATTTCTTGCGATGATCCACTTAAAGCTAAATTACTGCTACCTAGCGGTAGTTTGTTTAAATTGACCAATAAAATAATAAAAGATTATGTGGGAAATACAGTTCAGTTTCGTTTAGTAATTGAAGCTAACTTCCAAGATTTAGAGGCAACAAAACTGTCGAATAATGATTATCAACTTGGTGCAAATAGTTTTTTGAGTGCACGTAAAAACAAGTTAACAACACACCCTACTAAGTTATCGTTTAAAGGATAATTAAAATTAAAAGGAACAGCGTATGTCTTCGATGACACTAAATAAGCTAGTTGAGAAATTAAGTCCTGATTGTAGAAAAAGTCTAGAAGCGGCTGTTTCTATTTGTAATAGTCGCAGTCATTTTACTGTTGAGCTGGAGCATTGGTTACTCGCCATGATTGAGCAAAAGCTAGATGACGTTAGACTAATATTTGGATCATTTGATATCGATATTGATAAGGTTCAACAAGACTTGAACCAGTCATTAGAATCGTTAAAAACCGGCAGTGAATCATCGCCGAGTTTATCGGTTCATGTCACAAGTTTATTAAAGCAATCTTGGCTAAGTACCAGTATAGAATTTACCGATAACCAAATTCGTAGTGCTTATGTTATTTATACGCTAACAAAAGACGATACGCTTTCAAGCTTAGTAACACGTTGTAGCAAGCTGTTTAATAAAATTGAACCAGGTCAGCTTTTACATGCGTGGCCAGAAATAGTTGCGCAGTCAGAAGAGCGCAATCAGTCTGTTCAAAGTGCAACAACACAGACTAATTTGAATTCTAAAACCCCGAGTCTTGATCAATTTACCGTTGATTTAACTGCGCAAGCACTTGAAGGTAAAATTGACCCAATTTTAGGACGCGATTTCGAAATTCGTCAAATGGTTGATATTTTAACCAGACGTCGTCAAAACAACCCAATACTTACCGGTGAAGCTGGTGTTGGTAAAACGGCTGTAGTAGAAGGTCTTGCACTTAGAATTGCACAAAAAGATGTCCCTGCAGTCTTACAAAATGTAAAAATTCACAGTTTAGATTTGGCTTTATTACAAGCAGGTGCCGGGATGAAAGGCGAGTTTGAAAACCGTCTGAAATCTTTAATCAATGAAGTGAAAAATGCAATTAATCCGGTAATTCTTTTTATTGACGAAGCACACACTATGATTGGTAGTGGTGGCGCAGCCGGGCAAAACGATGCAGCTAACTTGTTAAAGCCTGCATTAGCGCGAGGCGAACTGCGCACAATCGCAGCGACTACATGGGCCGAGTACAAAAAGTTCTTCGAAAAAGATGCCGCACTTACACGTCGTTTCCAAGTGGTTAAGGTTGAAGAGCCAACACCAGAAAAAGCGGTGGCTATGCTGCGTGGATTAGTGCCGGTGATGGAGCGTCATCATAAGGTATTTATTTCTGAGCAAGCACTAGAGAGCGCGGTGCATTTGTCTCATCGCTACATAACGGCACGACAATTACCCGATAAAGCGGTTGCATTACTTGATACGGCATGCGCGCGCGTTGCGATGAGCCAAGCATCAACCCCAAGTACAATTGAGCAGCTTGTAAATAGATTAAGTGAAATAGAAACGCAAGTATTGATGCTAAATCGAGAGCAAAAAACGGGTTTAGATCACTCAGAGCAGATAAATACGTTAAAAGCAGAATTGGTTGACATAGAAACTCAGCTTTTACCACTTAATGAGCAATTTAAAGTAGAAAAAGAAATTGTTATTGAGCTTAACGAAGCCCTTCAATCAATTAACGCTGAAGATGATAGCTCAACGAGTGAAATGCTTGATAAGTTAAAGGAAAGTAAGCAAAAGCTTGCCTCATTTGAGCACAATATGGTGCATTGGCAGGTTGATGAAGAGTTAATTGCGCAGGTTATTTCTGACTGGACAGGTATTCCCGTTGGTAAAATGCATGAGGATGAAATTCATGGCATTTTAAATTTAGCGAGCCAAATGAAGCAGCGAGTAGTAGGGCAAGACCATGCACTGGAATTAATAGCAAAGGTTGTGCAAACTTCTCGCGCTCAACTGGCAGATGAAAGCAGACCAAATGGTATTTTCATGCTGGCTGGCCCAAGTGGAGTCGGTAAAACTGAGACTGCGCTATCGCTTGCCCAAGAAGTTTACGGTAGTGAGGAAAATGTCACTATTATCAATATGTCTGAATTTAAAGAAGAGCACAAAGTATCGTTACTGCTGGGATCGCCTCCAGGTTATGTAGGCTATGGCGAAGGCGGTATTTTAACGGAAGCCGTTAGAAGAAAACCTTACAGTGTTGTATTGCTAGATGAAATGGAAAAAGCGCATCCAGGTGTTCAAGATATTTTTTATCAAGTATTTGATAAAGGAACAATTAAAGATGGTGAAGGCAGAGATATCGACTTCAAAAACACCATTATTATAATGACCTCAAATGTAGGCACCGATACCACAATGAGTTTGTTTGAGGATGAAGAAAGTAAGCCGAGCATTAAAGGGCTACTTAAAGCATTGCAAGATGATTTATTGGGCTCATTTAAACCAGCATTTTTAGGTAGAATTAACGTCATACCTTATATTCCACTAAGTGACGATATCCTTACCAAGATTGCAGGACTGCAAATAGATAAAATAATTAAGCGTGTTAAAAAGCATTATGATGCTGAGCTTACTTATACTGACGACGTAATTGAGTATATTATTGCTAATTGTCAAAATGCAGGTTCAGGTGCACGAAATATTCACACGATTTTACAGAATAAAGTATTACCTTTATTATCAGAGGTTTTACTCTCGAATATGGTAGATGGCAACCAAGTTACCGCTATTTCGCTGCTAATCAACGAAAATGAATTTGAACTGGCGCTGAATTAAGATTTAATTCAATTTAATTAAAAATAACTAGTAATTAAGGTTGTTTCTTTAATTCTAGGGCATTATAATTTTAGCCGTCTTAGGTAACTACATGGAATTTTTGAGACATTGTCTTCATCTAGGGAAAGGAATTCTGAAGACCTTTTCGTTGCTGTAGTAAAGATAATGATTTCAAGGAATTTTGGGAAACCAAAGTAAAGAATCCAGTATTAATGGATAACATTGTTTAATTAAAAGGAGCATTATCAAATGCAAGCAAATACATATTTAAAATACGGTTCAATCAAAGGCGAAACTACTGCTGAGTCTTTCAAAGATTTAATTACAGTTTTATCATTAGATTGGAACGTAAGCCGTGAAATTAGCTCAGCCACTGGTACAGCGATGGATCGTGAATCTAGCTCTACTCGTTTAGGCGACGTAACAATTACTAAACTTCAAGATAAAGCATCTCCGGATCTTTTCAAAGAAGCGACTATTGGTAAAGGTTTACCAGCTATTTTCCATATCACTAAACAAGGTGATAAAGTAGAAGAAATCATGAAAATCGAACTAACAGATGCGATGATTTCTAGCTACTCGGTATCAGTACAAAACGATCGTCCAATTGAAACTATCACTATCAGCTACACAGAAATGATGATGACAGTGACACCTACAGACGACCAAAATAACATTACTGCGCCACTAGTATATGGTTACAGCGGTGTTAAAGGTCAACAAATGTAATATTTGTTGTCTAATAATGGCTCTGGGCTTTGCTCAGAGCTTTTTTTGATCTCTAGGATGGGAAAAGCAAGGAATGCAAAAAGCAACACAAGACAAAAACGTAATTCAAATTAGCACCCCTGCTGGTAAAGATGCCCTTTACTTAACTCGTTTTGTTGCCCAAGAAGCAATGTCAGATTTATTTGTAATGTCTGCTAATATGTACACCATTGGCAAGCAAATAACGCATGAAGACTTAGTGGGTAAGCCTGTCTCAATAAAGGTTAAAAATGCAGATGGGGGCGCAGAGCGTTATTACCACGGTATAGTTAGTCATCTTGTTTCTAATGGTAGTCGCACCGCCGATGTTGACGAACAAAAAAACTACATAGATTACCAAGCAACTATAGTCCCTTTTGCTGCATCAATGCGTAATCGTAAAAATAGTCGCATATTCCAAAAGAAAACAATTAAAGACATTTTTGCCGATTTATTTGGTCAGCATAATGTCGCTTTTTCAGACAAAACTAGCAAAACCTATCCTAAGTACGAATACTGTGTTCAATACCAAGAATCTGATTTTGATTTTATTCAGCGTTTGCTTCAGCATGAAGGTATTTTTTACTTTTTTGAACACTCAAGCAGCAATCATACACTTGTTTTAGCTGATGATATTACAGCTTACGAATTATGCGATGAGGCCAAAGTTGTTTACTCAACCGGACACCTTAGCGAATCACATGTATCGCGCTGGCAAGGTGGTTTAAGCATTGCGCCGGGCAGCTTTAAACGTATAGGTTACGACTTTAAACAGCCGTCAAGATACCCAGACGGAGAGCAAGCTAATCCGGAGTTGCCAACACAATCGGTATCAGAAATATTTGAATACACAGGTGAATCTGAGTGTCACCCGCGTGCTGCTAGCATGGCGTCAGTTCAGTTAGAATCACTGCAAAGAGATATGAAACTATCGAGTGGACGAAGTGATTGTCGCTCATTCACGGTGGGTAAATTATTTGGCTTTAAAAAGCACGAAGACCCTCGATTAGAAGGTAAAACCTTTGTAATCACGTCAATGATGACGTCGATTACCGTGCCTAATCAATCAGGTGGTCAGCAAAGCGCGGCAGACGAGGTTTATTCAAACCATTTTGAGTGCGTACCTAAAGAAATACCCTACAGAGCACAAATTAATAAGAAAAAGCCTGTAATTAATGGGGTACAAACAGCAATAGTCACCGGTGATAGTGCTGACGAAATAATGATTGACCAGTTTGGTCGCGTTAAAGTGCAGTTTGACTGGGATCGTGAAGGTAAAAAAGACTCAAAAAGCTCGTGTTGGATCAGAGTTTCACAAAATTGGGCCGGAAAAAAATGGGGCGCTTTCTTTTTCCCACGTGTTGGGCAAGAGGTGCTTGTTGATTTTATTAATGGCGATCCAGATCAGCCTATTATCAGCGGTGCAATATACAACGCTGATTTAATGCCTCCGTATGCATTACCGGCTGAAAAAACACAAAGCGGGATTAAAACGCGTTCTACAAAAGAGGGCGGCGCAGATAACTTTAACGAATTACGATTTGAAGACAAAAAAGGCAGTGAGCTTGTTTATATTCAAGCCGAAAAAGATAAGCAACTGTATGTTAAAAACGATCAAAATGAAAAAATAGATAACGATCGAAAAGTCGAAATAGGTAATGACGATAGTTTAAACGTTACGGCAAATCGTCTCTCTGATATAAAGAAAAACGACACGCTAAAAGTAGGTAAAACATTAAATATAGAAGCGGGCGATGAGATTATTATTAAAACTGGCTCAGCACAAATAAAAATGAGCAGTAGCGGTAACATCACTATCGAAGGCACTAATATAGATATTAAAGGCAGCAATATAAAAGTTGATGGTAGTGCAATCACTTTATCTGCTGGCTTAATTAAATTAAATTAATGCAATTATGGAAATAATAAATAGTTTTCAAGCAGGACTTCGAAACGGCATTAATAATAATGGGCATGTTGTATATTGTCGTTATGGCTTGCCCCATTTAGTGTGTTTACCGATTAATAGGCCGGATGACCCTTTGTTAAGCCCTGCTATCAGTCATTTAAAAGCGATGAATGGTTACTTTGCTCAGCAGTTTTTTATTTATTTGCATAACACACTCAATAGCGAAGATGTTGTATCTGGTTTGTATCAGTATGCAATGCAAAGCCCTGTGGCGCTGTCGGATTATACAAAAGGCGAGCTAATTGAAGAGCTATCTCTTTTAGTTACTCAAAATAAGTTATTAATTATTCCTTTATACGAATAAACGTTAAACCGTAATAAGACAAGGAGTCTCAATGGGTAAGCCCGCTGCTACAATAGGACACATGCACGTTTGTCCTAAATTTATAGGTAATGTTCCTCATGTTGGCGGCCCTATTGTTTTAGGTTCTGCTAACGTATTAATTGGCGGTATACCTGCGGCGCGTAAAGGCGACATGATGGTATGCGTTGGTCCACCGGATAGCATTAAAAGTGGCTCTGGCACGGTTAAAATTAATGGTAAACCTGCAGCTCGACTGGGCGATGATAGCTCACATGGCGGCAAAATAGTTGTTGGCAATCCGACTGTATTAATTGGTGGGTAACCTTGCTGTCTAACTACTTAAGTAATCACCCAGCTCAATTACTTGCTATTAGTAATGCGCAGCTGTGTCCGTTTACGTCGGTAGGGCATGTAAAAATGCTGAAAAAAAGAGTGTTAGAATTATGCTGGCTAAACGCCAAATGCAATAACTTATCCCGGGCATTTACAGCGCCAAAGTTGGATTTACTTATTTCGCTTATAGAAAGTGACGAAAATCCAGCCATTGTTTCCCAAGCATGTATTGAAATAATGGCAAATTTGCCTCAAAACATAAACATAACGTTTATAAATAATGTCCTAAATGAGCCCAAATTAACGGTGCTCGCAAAACTTATTATAAGTAAAGTATTGTTGCAACAGCATAGTTTTAATCTTATTCGGTTACTTGACGTTACTACGTTGTTTTTTGCTTACACGGCTCAAAGCGAGCATTCAGAACAAGCACTTATTGCAATAAATCAGGCTATATTAGTCACTGAAGAGTCGAGTAATGAAAGCATGCTCACTATTTTCGATGAACTTTGTAAAAATGATCTGATTAACTCACCGTTAATGTCACTTTTTTTATTATTACTAAGCGCCGACCAAGTCAATAAAATAGGTAATCACGCAAGTAACACGCTTTGTATTGATGATACCTTACAGGTGTTATTACAAAGCGGTTTTGTAAAGCTTGTGCCTCTTGCTAATGCGTCATTGCTGCAATTAGAGCAACCAAAAAAAATAATAGCGCTAATTAAACGTACATTAGGCGAGACACTAGATTTGCTTGTTAATTTTGAAACACAAGTTCAAGCATATAATGATGATGAGCATGCCCTTATAGATTTTCAGCAACAGTTAAAGCTGAATTGGCCAAAATACGAAACTCAGCTCTCAACACAACGATTAATAGCGGGTAAAGTGCTTGATGAGCCATTAAATGCGATACAAATGTCTGCAATGGACAGCTACAGCCAAGCTTTATTTAATTTATACACCTACTACCGACATGTAGCGGCAGAAAAAGTAAGCTCTGGAGTGCAAAAATGAGCGCTTTCAGCATTGAAATTAATGATTTTTTGGTTATTGCTGAAACAAGCATTGATGAGCTTGTGTATGGTGAGATCACGGTTGCCTCAGCGAAGTCCGTTTGGCAATCGTGGGATATATGTATATACGACTGTATAGTCAAGTCTAAAGCGTTAATGGCTAATGTAGAGGATTTAAATAGACCACTGGTGTGGCTTTTACCTGCGTTGTCATATCAAAATGAGCTTAAGCAAGTTTTTGAAAGTAGTTTGAAGCAGCTGTATCCAGATCATGTTGAGCACTTATTGTTTTATGGTGCAACGGGTGCGCATGCATTGGTTGCATTAGCTAAAAAAAATCACTGGGATAAAGTAAACGTTATTGCACTTGATGCAACCTTTAAAGCAAATGCTCAAGGTGAATACAGTTACCAAGGCGTTGGTGGTGCACTTGCCACGTTTGAGCATGTAAAATCGGGCTGGTCACAATCCAGTTTTGAGTTGGCACCGACTGTCGATTTTTTAAAGCATAATCAATTAAATGGTATGTTTTCGCGAATAGCAGAGCAAACTCAGCAGCCAATAGACATCATTTTTGCGCCAGGAAATGGCATTAATCCCGACGGCGACGTGTGGGTAAATAATTTACAATTGCTCAGTACTTTAATTAATGAGCATACACATTATGAGCTGCCTAATTATAAACTAGGCCAAATTGGTGCCCTTGAGGGATTAGTTAATTTGTACCAATTAACAACAAGCCCCATGATTGTTAATCATTACGAACATGCCTTAATGATTTCACAAGAGCAAGCAAAACACCAAGCAACAGCATCATACTTATGGATAAGTGAGGAAGTACACAACTAATGCAAAATAATACAGTTGTTTTACAAGGAACGAGTTACCCTATTTGCCTAGTTGCTGGTAAAGGTAGTACGCCGTCTGGTTATGCCCCTGCCGTGGCAAATACTCCTGAAAGCGCAAGCAAGCAAATTGCCCAAGTTGGCAGTACATTAACAAGCGATGCTACTAAGCGCCTCGATGTCATTAATTTACTCAATAGTGCGGGGGGGGGGTGCTCTCGCAGTGCAACTGCACGCGAAACAGCAAGCGCACTCACCCAAGCCCTTATTTCAGGTGCTGTGACGTGTTACCACCAAAAAGCGAAGTCGGCTATTCAGGTAAGCGATAACACAAACAGCGGCTCTGCCGGTAAAAAATCAGCGAAAAAGGGCGCGTCTCCTGCCTCTGGAAAAAGCGCCGCGCAAGCACCTAAATCAAACTCAGGCAGTGCCAGTAATGCGACCGCAAGTGAAACCCCTATTACAGAGCAAGCATGCCGCTCAGACCCGGTTTCAATGCTATCGGGTGAAGAAATATTACCTTTAATCGATTTTACTCTAGCAGGCAGCAAACAATTAATTTGGCGACGTCTGTACCGTTCATCCCATGCCGATGTGTGCAGTGTGATGGGCAATGGTTGGCGACACGACTTTATGGTGCGCTTAACTGAGCATTACCAGCCACCACCCAACGTAGGGCCTAAACAAAAAGGCACGTATTGGTTAGAGTACCAAGACGAGCATGGCGCTAAACATCGCTTTGAAAAAGTAAAGCCTGGGCAATCGAGCTATCAGTTAAGCAGTAATCTGGCACTGCATTATCAAACCAATGGTAAGCACGTGCTCGTGACGCCTGACGACCAACACTTGACCTTTAAAGCCGGTGAAAATTCGTGGTTACTTGAAAAAATAATCAATGAGAAAGGTCAACGTATTGGTTTTTATTACGATGCAAAAGAGCGCATAAACCGTATAGAAGTCAACAAAGTACGTGGTTGTATTATTAGTTACAACCAACAGGGTTTACTGAGTAAAATTGCAGCGTATCAGAGCGATAAAAATAATAAACAGCAGCTTATATACCCCGTACTTGCAACCTATGAGTACGATGAAAACAACAACCTTGTTCAAGCCACTAATCAGCAAAACGAGACTGAACGCTACGCCTACAACGCCGCTAATTTATTAACCAAGCGAACCCGAGCCAGCGGTTTTAGCCATCACTTTGAGTGGGATAGCTATTCACCGAGTGCTAAATGTATAAAACAATGGGGCGATAACAACACCTATACCTATCAGTTTGAATACAACCTTGAGCGCGGCGAAACAACCTGTATAGACTCACGGGGCCATAAAGAGCACTTTGTACACAACGCGCAAGGTAAATTAGTTAAACATACCGACCCTAATGGCAATGTGTGGCAATACGCGTATAACGCACAGGGGCAAAAAGTAACTGACGTTAAACCCGATAACAGCATAACGCGTTACAGCTATACGCCTTATGGGCAATTAGCCTCCATCACGCAGCCTGATGGCAACCAAACTCACTTTGCGTATAACCAACTAGGGCAACGGGTATTAACCACCTTGCCAGATGGGCAAACCATTACGCGCAAATACAGCGTAGCGGGTTTACTGCAAAGCGAAACGTTTGGCGATGGCCGCACCACATTATACAGCTACGACAAACTCGGCCAGTTAACCCAACACATTAATAAAAATGGCCAAATCACTCAATTTGTATGGAACGAGCAAGGTGAGCTATTAGCCAAGCACCATAACGACGAGCTAATACGTTACAGCTACGACAATTTAGGCCGTGTAAACGCCACCATAAATAACGCAGGGCTGCTGACTCAATACAAATACAACGCGCATGGGCAGCTTGCGCAAACCACCGCCTTTGACGAAAACGACCCTGAACATAAACAGCATCAATATTTTAGTTACGACGACGCAGGGCGGCTAATAAGCTCACAAAACAGCAAAGGCGACACCACAGAGCAACACTTTGAAGGGCTAAGCCAGCCACATTGTGTTATTCAGCCCGATGGCAGCGCACTGCACTTAACCTATGACAAAGAGCGTAACTTAACGGCCATTGAGCGTAGCGACGGCCACGTATACCGCATAAGTTACGATGCTAACGAAAACCCAACACAAGTCACTGGATTTGATGGCACGCTACAACAATATAAATACGATGCCTGTAACCGCTTAGCCTCGGTAACACAAAGCGATAAACGCCACGTAAAAATAGAGCGCGACAGCCTAGGCCGCGTAACCGCACAACATGCAAGCTTGGCAAGCGACTCACATATCGTTAATAACGCCAATTATTACGGCTATAACCTGCAAGGTAAAATTACCCGTGCCCACAACGCACAATCAACACTTAAACAACGCTTTGATAAAGGCGGGCGACTACTGCATGCCGAGCAAGTACATAACCAGCAACAAGCGCATACCTTACAATACAGCTACGATGACTACGGCAGACGCCAAACCCTGACGCTGCCAGACTCAAGCACGCTTAACTACAGCTACAATAAATTCGGTCAGTTAAGTGCTATTCATTTACAGCAAGCAAACAGCAAAGCGAATGATTCAGCTAGCGCAGCAAAGCCGCTCGTAACATTAAACTACGACAGCCAAGGCAATATTAAAACGCAGCAGTCTGGTAACAGCATTACCCTTACTCAACAGTTTGATGTATTCAACCGCTTAACACAGCAACAGCTTACACACCCAGCGCAAGCACTATTCGATACCTGTACGTACAATTACGACAGCATCAACCAGCTGATTGCCCGTAAAAACGAAGGTGTTAGCAGCCACAATATCAATTTTGAATACAACAGCTTGGGGCAGTTAATACAACAAAATCTAGCCTGTGATGAGAACAATAAAATCACACACTACCAGTGGGATAGCTTTGGTAACCCACAAAGCCAAACAGTGCAATCAAGCACAAGTGATGCAGACAGTAGTGAGCAAAATACTACAAATACTGATGCCAGCTCTTCTATTGATTTAACACGCGCCACCCATGGCGAATACAAAGAGTTAGCGCCATATAGTAATAAAAATAGCAGTAACGCTGACTCAGTAGTAAACAATGAAGACACTAACAACACCACAATAAACAGTGCCACCGACGCCGACCGGCTAACCCACTTTGGCGACAGCGACTTTTACTACGACGAATTTGGTAACCAAATACGCGAAACTGGCAAAGGCATAAAAACCCGCCGCGAATACAACGCGTTTAACCAGTTAAGCTGCTTTAATAACAACGGCACGCTTACCCAATACGACTACGACCCATTAGGGCGTCGTATCGCCAAGCACACCGAGCAGGGTAAAATAGACTACATTTGGGATAACGACCAGTTAATCGGTGAATATCAACACGGTGAGTATACCTGGTATATCAACCTGCCAAATCAATTTCACCCATTAGCATTAATTAAAAAAGGTGAGGTGTATTATTACCACCTAGACCAACTGAATACCCCACGGTTTGTAACCAATAAAAAAGCAGAAGTCGTATGGGAAAACCAAGCTGATGTGTATGGTTATGAAGAGTCAGAGGTAAGCACTACAAATAGCTTCACTCAGCCAATTCGTTTTCAAGGGCAATATTTAGATGAAGAAAGCGGCTTACATTACAACCGCTACCGTTATTACAGCCCCAAACAACAGCGATTTATAAATCAAGACCCGATTGGTTTAGTGGGTGGGATAAACCATTATCAATATGCGCCCAATCCGATTAATTGGGTGGATCCGTTTGGGTTAGAGTGTAAGGAGGAAACCCCTACTAATAGATTAATTCCTGTTATAGGAGCTTCTGGTAAAATAGTTGAACATATTTCAATTGATACTAAATTAGTGAGATTCGAGAGCCCGCTAGAAAGTACACCTATGACACCACATGAATCTCCATTTTTTGATGTTTCAAAGGCGATGGAATATGGTTTAAAGCCTGATTACTATCAAGCGTTATTTGCTGCTTCGGAACCAAACCTCGACGAACTAACAAAGTTGAGGAAGAAGCAAGGGTATTTTGATGATGATGTGGAACTAAAACAAGCAACTGTAGGTGAGTTGTTAGATAAAAACCCTGATGCAAAAGTGCTATCCGATTTTAGGTTTAATGGCTCTGTTTTAGGTAAGAAATCTGGGGGTTATATTGTAGTCACAAATAATCAACCAGAAAAACCAAAAGAGCCAGAAAAACCTAAAAAATTCAATTTTAAAAAACCAAAAGCAGAGAATGACAAGGTAGATAAGCCAATTGTAAAAATTTTGGCTGGAAGTGCATCAGATAAACCTAGAGAAAGAGGTAGTTGGGCGAAAGAACTTGAAAACCCTAAACCTAATACTATATACGAGGTTACTTCTATCCATGATGGTCAACCTGCAACTTATACTTATGAAACGGATGATCAAGGACGTACAATAAAAGTTACAGGCAAGCTCAAAAAGTCAGCTATTGAAAAGCAAAAAGAAAGAGATAAAAAGCACCGCAGCTCTAAACAAAGTAGTTATGGTGGGGATAACCCTGACTATGATGGCGGGCATTTAATTGGTACTCTATTCCAAGGCCCAGCAGAAAAAATAAACTTGGTACCTCAGTTAAAAGACCAAAATCGTTATGGTGATTGGCGTAAAATGGAAAGAAAGTGGGCAGAGCATTTGGAAGATGGTAAAGGCGTTGAGGTGGAAATATTGATAGAATATTCAGATGATGGGATAACTCCAGATTCTTTGTTTGGTAACTATGTAATAGGTAATGGAAACCCAATTCCGTTTGAATTTGATAATTAAGGAATATTAAAGTGTTTGAAACAATTGATGATATATACAACCATATCGGGCAAGCGATGTTTAATGCTCTTCCTGAACAATGGGAAAAGGCTTGGTTTGAAGTTTTATTATTAAATCCTGATGGAGCAATTCAATCTAATCAGGAATACATTTTAAATAACAAAAAATTCAATTTTGATACAAATATCATAAATGGAGTTGCTAAAAATGCAAAATGTGGAAAAGCTTTCTGTGCGCTTTATCACCTTATGCAAAAGAATGAAAATGATGTTCCTTGGAACAAAGTTCGTTTTGAAATAACTTCGGAAGGTGATTTTACAATTGATTTTAAATATGATGAAGATTTTGCTTATTTAAATTCATTAGATCCTGATAAAGATAAGTATCCAAGTTCGGATGAAATTTTAGCAATAGAAACATGGGAAGGCTTGCCTGAAAGTTACCCTAGGTATTGGAAAAAAACGCTATTAATACTTCCAAATATTGATACGTTAACGAGAGCAGATGTTTCTGCATTTACTTTAAAACATAATAACTCAGCATTGTTGAAAGAGCACTGGCAAGATAAGTACTCCGATAATGCAATGCAATTATGGGAAGAGATAAAGCAAACCTATAAAAATAAACTGGAAAGCAAATACAGTATAGAAGAATTAATATTTGTCCTTAATTATGATTTTGCTGTTATGCCTTATCAAAACTCTGAGGAAGATGATTTAGGGTTTTATAAATGGATATTTATAGAAATTTCAAAACTAAGTTAAAATATTTTAGTTTTTTCATATTTTATTTATAAAAATTTAAATAATAAAAACACCCATCTCAAATGACAAATAAACTAGACACCCAACCTAATTTTTGCAGTTTGGCGAACTAAGTACTAGGCTTTTATCAGTGTGAAGGCAAAAATAACAATGACACCCACTTTAAATGGTGGGTGTTAATTTACTGATAACACGTTGTAATAAAGCAATATAATACTAAAAAATAACGAAATAATATAATGCAGTCATTGGACAAATAACAATGACACCCACTTTAAATAGTAGGTGTTAACTTACTGGTAACACGTTGTAATCAAACAATATAACACTAAAAAAGTAACGAAATAATATAATACAGTCATTGTAAATCTATATTAAAAATATGCTCTTTAATAACATGGATGTTGTAAGGGCTTAGGTTTTTAACCTAAGCCCTTATCTTTTATTCCCGCCAAACAGCGCTAAATTGTAACCACCCAAATAAACTAGACACCCACCCTAATTTTTCCCGAATTCAGGTTCCAAGTGCACCAAACCTTAAATCACTAATTAATTAATAAAGGCCTCTTCAGCTGTCTGATAATTTAGTATTTTCCTTGGGCGAGTATTCTATAATAAGCAGTGCCACCGACGCAGACCGTTTAACTCACTTTGGCGACAGCGACTTTTACTACGACGAGTTTGGTAATCAAATACGCGAAACAGGCAAAGGCATAAAAACCCGCCGCGAATACAACGCGTTTAACCAATTAAGCTGCTTTAATAACAACGGCACGCTCACGCAATACGACTACGACCCACTTGGTCGACGTATAGCCAAGCATACTGAGCACGGTAAAATTGACTACATTTGGGATAACGACCAGTTAATCGGCGAATGCCAACACGGTGAATATACGTGGTACATTAACCTGCCAAATCAATTTCACCCAGTTGCGCTAATTAAACAAGGTGAGATGTATTTCTACCACCTAGACCAACTGAATACCCCTCGCTTTGTAACCAATAACAAAGCAGAAGTCGTATGGGAAAACCAAGCCGATGTGTATGGTTATGAAGAGTTAAAAGCAGAATCAAATAAAGAAGACTCTTTCACTCAACCAATCCGTTTTCAAGGGCAATATTTAGATGAAGAGAGCGGATTACATTACAACCGTTATCGCTACTACAGCCCCAAACAACAACGCTTTATAAACCAAGACCCAATTGGACTAGTGGGTGGGATAAATCATAACCAGAATAAACTAGACACCCACCCTAATTTTTGCAGTTTGGCGAACTAAGTACTAGGCTTTTGTTAGTATGAGAAATGAGCAGGGTGTCTTATGGCAATTGCAAGAAAGCGACAAGTAAGTTTGGTTGATACAAAATATTACCACTGTATCTCGCGCTGTGTTCGACGTGCTTTTTTGTGTGGTGAAGACCACTTTACGGGTCAATCCTACGAGCATCGTAGAGGGTGGGTTGAAGACAAACTGCTTGAGTTAGCCAAGGTGTTTTGTATTGATGTCTGTGCTTATGCTGTTATGAGTAACCACACCCATTTAGTCATGTATGTTGATGATAAAAAAGCGAATCGGCTGAATGACAAAGCAATTGTTATTCGCTGGCATAAACTTTGTAAAGGTACTGTACTCACGCAAAAATACATACAAGGTGAAAAGCTAAGTAAAGCTGAACTTATCTTTTTTAATCAAACAGTAAAGCAATACCGAGAACGCCTATCAAGTATTAGTTGGTTTATGCGATTATTAAATGAAAGCATAGCTCGCAGAGCAAATAAAGAAGATAACTGCACTGGCAGGTTTTGGGAGGGACGTTTTACATCACAAGCATTATTGGATGAAGCAGCCCTTGCGGCCTGCATGGCGTATGTCGATTTAAACCCCATCAGAGCAAAAATGGCAAAGACACCAGAAGAATCTAACCATACCAGTGTTCAAAAGCGACTAACATACGCAAAAGATGGCAAACAACCAAAACAACTACTGCGCTTTGCAGGCATGCCACGTCAAATCATGCCAAAAGGACTCCCTTTTGAGCTTAAATCGTACCTTCAACTTGTTGAGTTAACAGGACGTTGTATACGAGAGGACAAACGAGGGTATATTGAGAGTACACACTTACCCTTACTCGAAAGAGTCAATATTTCCCCAGAAAACTGGTTAAAACTCACCACACAATTTACGCGCGTATTTCACGGCGCAGTAGGGCGACCCAGCTCACAAGGAAGTTACTGTGAAAGCTTAAACAGAAAACGGCGAGCGAATATCAGTAACTGCGAAAAGCTACTGGCATAGACTTAAACTATTCATTAATAAATCATAACTGCACCAATGCAGTTGTTTTTATGCGTATAATTTAGGTTTATAGATGAAAGTGGCTTATTTAGTAGATGAAAAGAAGTAACGCAGTCTTAAAAAATAAATTATTAACCTAAAAAAATAAATCTAGTGACACAGCTTTGCTTGCTAAATTAGAGTGGCTGTCTAGTTTAGTTCCGAAAAAGCGCGAATATTTGAAATCAGCATTAAATATACTGTTGAACCATGAAGTTATTTCTGCTTTTCATTACTTCGATGATCTTCAACACTATAGAGTTTTACAAACAGAGTATTACCCGAACCTTTCGAAAGGGATAGATATTCTTGCGTTAGAATCGAATATTGAAAGAATTAAGCTAATTAAAGCCAAAGAAAAGAAATAGATAAAGCTTGCAATAAAAAATTAACTAATTGTTTTTGATCGCGTACATCACCAATCATTTTAATTCATTGGATAAGTCAGAAATACATAATTGAAGGATTATTTACAAAAATGAAAATAATAAAAACTCTAAGTGAAAGAATACAGGATCCAATAGACGGAAAAGTAAATATAGAATCTCAATTATATACTTTAGCTACTGATATAGAGAAAAAATGCCGTGAACATTTGAAAAGAGTAATAACGGTTCTTAAGGAATTTGATTTACATGATGGGTCACATAGCGAAAAAGTTCTGGAAAATATAGAAGAGTTGTTAGGCGATAATACTATAAAAGAATTATCCTCTTATGAATTATTTTTATTGCACTTAGCTCCATTTTTACATGACTGTGCAATGGCTCCTGCTGAATGGGAGATTAAGCTGTTTCAATTGACTGAAGGAACTGAAGAGTTTTATACGGATGCTGAATCAGTCAAACATGATTTAAAGCGTCCTTTTAAGTTATCTGAAGCAATAGAGTTTATAAAAAGTAAGACGTTGTATCAAAATTTTGATGAAGTATCACAGTGGTTTTTTTCTCCGTCAGATGAAAGTAAGCTTATTGAAGAACTTGGAGACTTATTAGTTAACTATCAATCGTTTAGAAATGGTCATAAAGAAAAACTCACAAAATTGAAATCGGTTGAAGAATTTGAGTTATTAAATGAATCCATAAGAACGGGGTTTATACGTGAAAACCATCATTTGCGAATTGAGCAGTATATTAAGAATCTCTCTAAGATTTTTGAAACCAATTTAGAGCAAGCAGCATGGGGAAAACAGCTTGCGAGGGATTTAGCAACTATATGTCGTTCTCATTGTGAAGATATACCGTTTATAGAGAATGTAGATTCAAAATCACATTACTTTGGAAAAGAAACCGCAAATTTACAAATGGTGGCTATATTATTGCGTTTAGGTGACATCATTCATTTTAGTTTTGATAGAGCACCTATTGAGATCAGAGCGTCTAAAGTATTTGAATCTAATTATAGTTTTCATGAGTGGGCTGTTAAAAATAATGGTGTTAATTATACTATTGAAAATGGTCTTATTTCTTTTAAAGCATTTTGCGGAACTCCCAAAGACTACTTCAAAATCCATGAATATATTGATTGGATTGATGTTGAAATTCAAAATTACTTTCGTTTTGAGCGAAACTGGAAAAAGAATTACCTTACTGAATTGAATGAAAAAGTTTGCCGTGATGGTGTAAGGCATGATGAAGATGTTTTTTACCCTATTCGAGATCTAAAGTTTAAATTAAATCAGAAGCAAATATTAGAGCTGTTAATGGGGGTAGGGTTATATAAAGACAAATATTCCTGTTTACGAGAACTTTATCAAAACGCTCTAGATGCATGTAGATGCCTTAAATCATCATCTAGTTACCAAATAGACAACTCAATCACTTTTTCTCTTAGTGACAATGAAGAAGGCACATACTTAATCTGTCAGGATGACGGTATAGGAATGACAAAAGATATTATTGAGAACTACCTTCTAAATATTGGTAACTCTTATTATAAATCTTCAGATTTTTTTAAAAAACAAGCTCAATGGGAAGGAAATTTTACGCCAACATCACAGTTTGGAATAGGTATTTTGTCTTGTTTCATGATTGGTTCTCGCATTGATATCACAACTAAATCTCTAAATGAGAAAGTTATCTCATGTGCTATAGATGGGCCTCATGAAAGCTTTTATTACAAATTTCCTAATAAATTAGATACTGAGAGAATAGGTACTTCAGGAACGATAGTGAAAGTTCTACTATCACCTTCTATAAAGAAAGAGCTATTAGTATCTGAACTAGAGAAACTTGAACTTTTGCTTTTAGGTCGGGGAGATAGGCTCAATGAGGAATTTCAGCACTATAAGAAATACTTTAAAGATTGGGATAACCATTTATTTAATAAAATTAATCAAATGGTTAGTACCCCAACCATGGGTGTTAAAGTAAAAGTAAGCTTGGTTAGTGGCAGGAATCTTGAGGTTGGCGAAAAACCATATAGCTATTGTGAATTTGAAAATGTAAAAGATGAGCTTCCATTTATTGATTATTTAGTTTCAGGAAATTTCATGAGAATGCCTGACTTTACATATTCTCAAGTAATTCCTAATACAAAGAATTATAAACAATTTATAGAACACCAAGGAATTCAGGTAACGTGTTTAATTTGCTTACCAAAGAATGGATTTCCATTTAACGATGTAAAGGCATTGAATGTAAGCCCCTTCATTGGACAATATGGTGTCTGCATTGATGGGATTGCAATTGACAGTAATGTTTCATTGGACAGAGAAATTGAAAATTTGGCTGCCATAGAGCGTATATCGCTACTAAATTTTACTGGTGATATTAGGCCACAATTATCTGTTGATCGGAAATCGGTTACTTCGTGGCCTGACAACCTGTCCCAATGCATGAGTTCAATTACGATAAAGCTGATAAATTCAATAATAGAAACAGTAAAGAAACATATAGAATCCTGTAATTTACTTCCTGATAGTAATGAAGTTAACTTAATTTGGAATTATATATTTAGTCGGTTTGAATTCGCTTCTTCTTATTTAATTCGTGAGTTAGTCAATTCTGATGTAGGAAATGTTAGTTGGTCTGAACTTAATGAACTTACTGCCACAGATACAACTATTCAAAATTTTATTGAAGCAAAAGAATTAGTAATCAAATCTCCTAACAATGTTAAAAAGAGTAAGGTAGCCGAACAAATCTTGTTGGGTAAGTTACTCTCCGCCGAATCAATATCTGTGACGAATAACAAAGTTTATATTCAAGCAGGCCAAAGCTTTCAATTGGTTAATATATCAGACGCATATGGGTATAGAGATGATGAAATATTGATTTCATCATCGTGGGATGAATCTATTGAATTTGATCTTATTTCTGAGATGTTACCTGTTGTTCCAAATAGGCTTTTTAATGCTTTGGAGAAAGGAGAATTTGCATTTAAAGGCAAAATTGGAGATAAGGGAATTAAGATAAATTCATATAGTAATGGACTAGGGGCATTATTCAAACAAGATCCTGTAATGATCAGTGAGACTATGGGGCTATACTCCCCAGAAATAGATTCATTTGGGAATGATGATAAAGACAAAATTTATAGTTTTCATAGCCGAAGAACTGGATTTTGGTTGAGTGAAATTAACTCTCACAAATCAATGTTTGAAGATAAGCAGTTCAATGTTGTATTTGTATTTGTATCACCTAGAACCTTAAGTGATGTAGAAGAGAGTAGCCTATCAGAATTATTGGAAAAAGATCCCGCATACGTTAAAGGAGTTAAAGAAGGATGGAGTATTTTATTTACAGGAATGAAACAGCAAAACTCAATTATTAAAGCTGGCCTTCAAACTAGAGATGATATGGTTAAAGAGCTATCTGAATCTTTTTGGTCAGAATATGAAGATAAAAGTTTTTGGTTTCTTGATGGAACAGAAATGAAACGAATATAATTACTGTAATAAGCCTACATTAGGCTTATTAAGAAATTTTCTAAATTAAATGCAACTATTGAAATAACTAATAACGCCACCAAAAACCAAGTTTCTACCCATCTAAGAATGTTTTTGAAACTTGGTGCTTTTCTACCAAAGTTGATTGTTAAATTCTGAAGTAAAGCCATTTCTTCTTTTCTATAATCACGCCATGAAAAAATATTGGCGATTGTGATTAGCGCAAAAATGAGCGAAAGAAAAAGTATAAAAACTTTTGAAAGATTAAAAGTCAAAATCAGAAGTTCATTTGTTATCTTTCCTGATTTCTCGAATATAACCGCTGCAATGATAAAAGCAAAAACTGAAGTTATAAACTTTCCATACATGGTTATATTTTTAAATAATGCTTCATCTAGGTGTTGTATTTTAGATAACAGGAACTTGTAATGTTCTAGTGCTAGTTGCTCTTTTAAATCGGACATTAGTGTATAATTTTTTTAGTAATATTATTTACTTAACTCTATAAAAAATAGAGTTTAAAAGATACTATTTACATTGTGTTTTTATCGAATAGAGGATAAAAGTACGAAGTTTTTTATAATAACTAAATAAAGGTTAGTCGCACGGAAAAATTAACTTGAATCGCCCCGTGTTTGCCAGAGACTCAATAACTTGAGAAACTGGAACTATGAAAAAATCAAATCGCTATACATCAGAATTTCGTGAACGTGCAATTAGGCTTGTTACCACACAACAGCATGA